>NZ_NTLW01000058.1:0-19640 GCF_002632075.1 Pseudoalteromonas sp. ESRF-bin5
TGAAGTGTTTGCTCACTTATTTGCTTATGCTGCCCCATTAATCCACTAACAGTGTAATCGGCATTTACATCTAAAACGCTGTATTTGAAAGAAGTAGAGGCTGTTAAATGAAGGTAATTCGCAGCTTCAGCTTGAACTTCAGCGCTAATATTACTGTGTTGTAAACAATAGGCATTTAGCCAACTTAAATAAAGTAGACCGCGCTCATCTGTGCTATTAAGTGTGGTATTAGCTTGGGTTAGCTCTTTGCTAAACCCCTTACTATTTGCATCACTATTAAACTGCTCGGCGAGGTTTTTAGCTTGCTGAGATACTATAAACAGAGGCTCATCTGCACTTTTTTGCTGCGCCAATTGCTTAATTAAATATGCTGCGCTGAGCTCACTTGATAAATTACTAAAGTGCACAAGCATACGAGGTATCGTATTTAAAAACTCGCTGATATATTCACTCAGTTGAGATGTTAAAGCGCTAATAAAGTTAATTGCACCAAAGTGCGTTTCCATCAACAATGCATTTTTTGCTTGGTGATAAAAAGTAGCCAACTGTTCTGCTGACAATTGTGCGCTGTAAAGCTGCGCTACTACCCTACAACTCACTGGGTAAATGAGTAAATCAAGGGTGCTTTTTTGATTAAGTAAAGACTCTATTATTGCGCTTGCGTCATGATCGTGAATGCCCTTTTCGTAACCTTCTTGGTAACGGGGCTCTGCAAATTTTTGCACTACATTTAAAAGCGTACCGTTGTCTTTAGCTTGCTGTAATTGTGTAAATGTAAGTGTATGCTCACTATTTTCGCAGGCTAATAAAATTTGCGCAGCTAAATATTCACCACGATAAATAGTGCTGTTTTCAGACACGAGCGCTTGCTGCCACAAGTGACGGCTTTGCGCTAATGTTTCAACACTTTTTGCGTCGGTAATCGGCTCAAAGTAATCGGTCCCTGTTAAATGCAGCATTAGCTGCTCATCGCGAGGCAGTAACGTTAAATCAAGTAATTGCTTATTAACACTAAATGCGTGTTTACCTATACTTACCGTATTACCGCCATCGGTAAATATATCTTGTTTATCTCGTAATGAGCGAATGCCCTGATCTTTGCTTGCTTTTAGTTTTGACTGAATATCATCGGCACGTATTTCGTCGCCAATATCTTTTAACTCTTGCGTAAGTGCACGTAACTTACTGATCATCGGATCAGCTGCAAAGTAGGTGTTTAACGCATCTAACTCAGTGAAGCTTTGCGAACGTCGATTAACGCCCTGTAAAATACGCTCTGCGGCATTTGCTAAATTAAGCGCACGTCGCTGACGCGCATCAATTAAGCTTTGCTTATGTGCTTCAAAGCTTTCGTAAACGTCCTCTCGCTTGGCTATTATTTCGCTGAGGTATTCATCAAAATCGCTAAATTGCGACTCGAGCTCTTCTAGCTGTATTAGCAAACGCGATAATTGATCGTCACACGCCTCAGGGGTTTTTGCATTATTTAATGCATTAGTAATACTTTGTGAAAATAGTTTAAAACGAGCGGCAAACTCAGCTTTAGCCTCAACACTGCCTAAGCTTTTTTGACGTATTTCTATGCCTGCTTTTGCCCTATTAACTAACGCATATACACCGCTAATATCTTCTAAAATTTGAGTGCGAATACGGCTATCGTCTATGTCTAAATCAAGCATTGTGTGGTTAAGTAAATCAAGTTCCACACTTTGTTTATCAAGCTCGGCAACATAGGTTTTAAGTTCGGTTACGCTTTCACTCTTAGCACTTAACTCTTCGAGCTCTTTTAACTTGTTATGATACGGTTCGAGTGCTGTTGATTGCTGCAAAAAAGCTGCAGTAGCTTGGCTTACACCGCTCAAATGCCCATCTACATCAGCTTGTAACTGGTTAAGCGCATCTGTGTCTATGTACTTAATATCTTCAAGGCTGATTATTTGCCCTTTTAGTACTTTTAACGCGTCTATTGCCGTAACAAATTCAGATACTGCTTTAAAGCTATCGGGGCGGACCTCTCGTGTTACTTCTGTGTACTGTTTAGTTATATCTGCAAGTGCTTGCTTAGCTTTGTTCTGTATTTCAGTTACTTTTTCAAACTCATCAAGTACTTGTTCAGCTGTCTCAAAAATACTGTGCAAGCTTTGCGCTATGTCAGCAAACTCATTTTCATTAAGCCAATGATAGCGATCAAATATATTTCGACTCAGCGATATCATATCTTCGTAGTGAAACAAACTTGGGCTTTGCTCGTTAATCGCTTTGCATACACTATATAAATCTGAAATACCGCGTACTAAATCGGGGTTACCAATTTTTCCAAAAAAACTCGTTAAAGCAGGTGCATTGGCGGCAAACTCAGCTGATACAAATGGGCTTTGCCATATTTGGATTGGGTGTACGCGTTCAGCTTGTTCGTTATCGGCTTTGAAGGTTAACGCTATGCCATTGTTGTAAATACCATAACCGTGACAGTAAATCGGGTTTTGTAAGTTTTTATCAATAATATTGTAAGCAAATAAAGCATAGCGTCCTTCGCTTGGCTCATAAAATACATACAATACATCTTCGCCATTGGGCGATTTAACTTGGCGATGAAATTCTAAATCATCAATTTGTTCTTCAAATGAGCGAGCCTGTCCCGACTGCAAATAGTAACCACCGGGGAAAATAATACCATGGTCCTCAGGCAGCGTAACACATGCGCTACCAATGGCATCTTGGCGCATGACCTGCAAAGTGCGGCTGTTAAAAATAAAATAGCGCCACTGCTTTTCTCGGTATGGCAAAATTTTAAGTAAAATCAAGTCACCAACTTGCGCGTATTCAACCTCGCTATCAGCAAGCGATTGGTTTTTATCTTCAACAGGTTCTTGATGAATGCCTTCGCCGGTTTCGGTGCTGTTTTCTATTTTTATGGTGAGTGTGCCACCAATGGTTTCAACAAACACGGTATCGGCAATATTTATATGACCGTGACGCCCTTCAACATGGTCACTGCGGTCTGTTTGTTGCCATTCAAAATCATAATCGTGTGCGTGCTTTATATCGCGTTCACCGCGATTATCAATATAATGAATAGTGTTATCTGGGTGTATCTCCCATCTAAACACTCGCACGTCAGAGAGCTTTTCACCAATCTGAAACAACGCAAATAACTTGCCGTTTTGCTGATATAGGTGCTGCAACTTAGTTTGCTTGTAGTAAGTATAAAGCTCTTCAAAATCGCGAATAAAACGAGTATCGGTTAAAAATAAGGTTTTTTCTGGGTAGGGTTCAATCTCAAAGTGGTCCTCTTGCTGAACCAATTTGTGCACACTAAATACATCATCAATTGAGGTTTCTTTTTTCAGACCCAAAAACACGTTGTAAGCAAAAATAACCTTGTCGCCCACAATAACAATATCGCGAGGCGTACAATTTTGATCGGTTCGCGCACGCACACGCCCTTTAACTTGAAGCTCTGTGCTACCAAACTCGTTAATGCGCGAGGCATTAACTTTATCTGTTTGCGTTTTGAGTGTTACGCCAAAATTATTTAAACGACGCTTGATTAAATCGTACGATCCCTGCTCTAAAGCATGTTGTGTTGAGTCCGTCATTAAACCTTTCCTGCAGTATTACTTTTGTATGTGTGATCAAAAAAGCCGTAAATTATAAATTACGGCTATAGATTGAGAGGAGTTAGTCTTGCGGGTCGAGTTTTATTTTCTCGTCAAGGCCGCTGCCCATATTGCTCCCTAGCATACTTAGTAATTGGCTTTTTTCAGCCGCTGTGGTGTTACTCAATTGCTTTAATAATTTACTCATATTAAGGTTTTTCATAGTTTCAGCTGAGCCGTTAGCGCCCGCTAATACTCCTTTCAAATCCTCAATTAAATTGCGATCGCCATTTAAGTGATCTTTAAATACAGTTTGTACTGTTTTGCTTTCATCTACTAAACCATCTATTGATTTACCTAAGCTAATAGCACTCATAAACTGGTTAAAGAACTGGCCATCGCCGCCCATAATATTAATATCGGCATCGCCTAGTGCTTTGCTCATCACTTGAGCTTGATGCTCTGCTATATCTTTGCCTGCCTCAATTTTAGCCAGCACTAGCTCTTTTTGCTGGTTTAGTTGCATTGTAAAGCTTTCGTAGTCACGGGCATCTTGGTCCATCGCATTTAGCGCCTGTAGTTTTTCTTCAAGACCTTTGGCCTCAGCAAGCATCTTACGCTCAAGGTTAATGGCTTCAACTTCACCTTGTTTCTCATTCGCATCAGCCATGGCTGTTTGTACTTGTGCTTGAGATAGCCCTATTTCACGGTTACCTTGTGCTTCTGCTTCTAATTTTTGACGCAATACTTTAGCGTCTACTTCACCCTGCATTGCGTTTGCTTGTGCTTTAGCTGTTATAACGTCAGCTTCAGCTAAGCCCTGTGCTGCGGTTTCAACTTGGTGTGCCTGGGCAAGTATCTTTTTAGACTCTGCTTGCTGGTTAGCAATGCGCAGTTCTGCATTGGCCATTGTTTCAAGTTCACGGGCTTTAAATTCAGCAGCTTGATCTTGCGCTTTAGCAGCTTCAATATCTTTAACTAATGCTTCTTCTGCTTCTGCTTTAGCTCGGATTATAATGGCGTCTTTTTCACGTTCTGCACCTGCTAAAACCTGCACATCTTTAATACGCTCTTGCTCTTCAGCTACCGATTTTTCTACTATTACGCGATCGCGCACTACATCAGCAATTTCTTTGCGTTCTACTTCAAGTGCTTTTTCTTTGTTAATACGTAAAATTTCAGTTTCTCTTTCTCGTTCAATCACTTCTATTTCACGAGAGCGTAAAACTTTTTCTTCCTCAATACCCAGTACTCGCAGTCGGTTTTGCTCTGCAATATCAAGTTCACGCTGCTTATTTTGCTCGCTAATTCCAATTGATTCTTCAGATTGAATTCGAGCCTGCTCTGATTTTAAACGCTCTTCGTGGCGTACTTTTTCAGCTTCGGCGTGTTCACGCGCTTTAACGGTTTCAATTTCACGCACTTGACGCGACATCGCATCTTGTTTTTGGCGTTCTATTTCAAGTGATTTCTCAGTGGCTTCTTGGTTTTGAATTTCTACTTTTGCGCGCTCATCACATTTTAATTGATTGGTTAATACAT
The DNA here is from genome assembly GCF_002632075.1 of Pseudoalteromonas sp. ESRF-bin5. Classification (NCBI taxonomy): domain Bacteria; kingdom Pseudomonadati; phylum Pseudomonadota; class Gammaproteobacteria; order Alteromonadales; family Pseudoalteromonadaceae; genus Pseudoalteromonas; species Pseudoalteromonas sp. ESRF-bin5. The sequence goes on from NZ_NTLW01000058.1 coordinate 5,142, forward strand.
TTTGCGCTGCCGTCATTTCGGTAATACGACGAATACCTTCTGCATCAAGTATATTTTGTGAATCAAGCTTTTCAATCGACGTTTGCTCTAGGTAATCAATAGCGACATCTTCAAGCGTATAGCCAGATAAGTCCTGCCCTATCACTTCTTTAATGTTGTCTCTAAATTCGTTTCGGTGAGTAAATAACTCAACAAAATCCATTCGCTTACCAACCGTTTTAAGTGCCTCTGAAAACTTAGCTTCAAATAATTCTTGCAGCGTTTCATGCTCTGATGCACGTGCACAACCTACTTGCTTTGCTACACGTAAAATATCGTCTTTGTTTTCATTAACACGAATATAAAACGTAATGGCGATATCGGCACGTATATTGTCTCTACAAATCAAGCCGCCTTTGTCTTTACGTTCAAGTACCATGCGCTTTGTTGAAATATCCATCACTTCCATTTTATGGATAACAGGGTAAACAATGCCACCGGTAGTGGTAACGTCTGGCTCACTTTTCATTTTATTTATAATGAGAGCTTGGCCTTGTTCCACTTTGCGATAAAACTTGCCAACAATTAACAAAATAGCAAAAATGACCGCTATCGCTATACCTACAAACGTTAATATAGGTAGTAAGTTATCTAAAAATTCCATGTTATGTCCTAACGTAATTATCGATTTATTATGTGTTATTTACAGCAAAAACGGAGTTGTGTTACCAAGGTTTGGCAGTAACAATATAACAATGCTGCTTTTTTATATGCTCAAGTAATATTACCGTATCACCTGCGCTGAAGGGGTATTCGTCATGCGATCTAATTTCAATGAGTTGCTCAGTGCCTTGAAAATTAACTCTGCCTTGACCAAACGTTGGCGTCACCTTTCCAGTAACAACCGTGCATTCAAGACCCAATAAGTCGCTACTGCGAGAAGTTTCTACACTTGAGAAAAAGCGTTGTAATGGTTTTGAAATAATAACTGCAATTGGTAAAGCAATAATCGCGCTTACTACCAGCATCGCTAAGCCAAACACATAAAATAAAACACCATCACCAAGTAGGTAAGCAAAAAACTTATGTGCATAAATACTAATTAGCCAGCTAATCATAACCACTAAACTAATTGATACCGTAATAGGAATACTGCCAAAACCAAAGTTTGACGCTGAATGGGCGCTATTTGAATTAGATGAACTGGGCTCTATGTCTAAATCAGATTCAAACATATCAATGTCAGCAAAGCCTAATAAAGTGATCACCCAAAAAAGGATTACAACCAAAAGCAGGGCCGTGAAAATAATGGTAGGAAACGTAAGTGCTAAATTCAAAAAGTCCATATTACTGCTATCCATCTGTATTAATACATTTACACAGTATGATTTTTACCATTTTGAAGAGAGTTTGTTAAGTTTTTTATAATAATTAGCCACTGGTTTATAAAGAATTGTAAATAGCTCACCTCTATTTTAATTACCTCATTATAAACCCACTATTTGTAGGCATTTTTCAACGGTCAATTTAGCTCACTTACTTTTAGATTGAAGTATTCTATCTGCACGTATGACTTTTTAACGATAGCTACTATATCACTGCAAGTTACACCGATAATAATGACGACGATCAATACAATATTCGCTTCGTGGCCCAACTTTAACAGATACAAAAAAGCCGCCTTACTAGTTAAGCAAGGCGGCTTTCATATTAAAACACTTATGAGCTTACATATTACCAAGCTCAATCATCATTGCGGTATACATGCGTAAATTAAGCTCTAATTGCTCAAGTGTAATAAATTCATGCTCAGAGTGGCCTGTATAACGTTTTCCTGGCATTGAAGGTCCAAACGATACTGCATTATCAAATAGTTTTGCGTTAGTGCCTCCACCAATTGATACAAAATCGGCTTTTTCGTCGCCGGTAAAGTGCTTAAATATATCAAGTAGCTTTTGCGCATGCGGCGCATTGTCTAACAGCATAGGATTACCTATCACTGTATCTATACTCTCGAGTGTAACTTTATTGTTAGCTTGCCATTGATTAACGGCTGTCTCTATTTGTTGCTTTAATACATCTTCACTTTTACCAACAGGGCGACGAGCATTAACAGCTAACGTTAGCTTATTCCCGCTGCGCTCAATGACGGTTGGGGCTACGGTCATTGGGCCCATAAAGTCATGCTTATAGGCAATATCGCCAAACTGCTTACCGTGAAGATCTAACCCTATCAGTTGATTTACAAATTTAATAAGCTGTCCATCGCTATTGTTTTCAAGTGCGATTCCATCAAATAGCTCGGCTAAATGTGCAATGGCGTTCACGCCAGATTCGGGCTCAGAAGAATGGGCAGACATGCCCTTTACATTAATGGCAATGGCGTTATTTTTTTTACTAAAGTTAAATTCAACTTGATTTAGTTGCTTGGCTCTTGTTTTTAGTTGGTTAACTAGCGCATTGTTTGCATTATGCAGTACTAAACTTGCATCTTCTGGTATTTGGCTTTTGAAAGCACCACCAGCAAGGTCGCTTACATACACTGCTTTTTGATCTGATATGGCATTAAATGTAGGAGAAATTAAGCTCCAACCTTTTTCAGCAACCACTACCGGGTATGATGCATCAATGGTTACTGCATACTTTGGTTGCTCGTATGTTTTCATGAACTCAGTAAGTGGGCCCCAATCAGACTCCTCAGCCAGATAAATCATCAGCTCAATGCGGTTATCAAGCTCAATACCTTTATCTTTAATCGCTTTCATGGCGTAAAGCGCAGTAGCGATAGCGCCTTTGTCATCTTCGGTACCACGGCCTACTAATTTACCCGGCTCTGAGGTATCAATAATAAAGGGGTTTTGCTTCCACTTACTCGCATTAGCTGGCTGCACATCACCGTGTGTTACCACTGTTACCTTGTCTGTTTGTTTACCCATGCCAATAAGCACAGTGTAACCAAGGTCTTGATAGTCGAACCCAAGCTCTGCAGCTTTCATTTTTAATACCGATTTAAAGTTAATAAAATCTGGGTTTTGTGGTGCGGGTATTGAATCTTTATTTACTGTAGGAAAAGCAACTAAGTTAGTTAGCGTGTGTACTTGTGCATTTTGGTAGGTATCTACAGCGTAATCGGCAACATTATCAATATTTTTATGTAACTGTGCGTGCGCGCTAAACGCGAACAAAAGAGCACTTGCTAAAGCTAACTTTTTCAAAACTTATTCCATTTAATTAATAACTAAGGGCTTTAATTATAGCGCCCACATAGCATTACAAATAGCGCTTTGCGGTAATTTAACAAACTATTAAGTGTAAATATTTATATGGCGGCTTTAATATGGATAGCGGTATAATAGGTGGCTTAAAATAATTGGGGTAAATCAGTGTGAATCGTCGTAAAAAAATAGTCACAAAGTTTCAAAAGAAAGACAAACGCGCTAACGCTAAATTACACAAAAGTAATAAGCCCGCGTATATATCAAAAGCTGATCGTGAGAAGCTAGAACAACAAGCAGAACAACCAACCCAAATTGAACAAAACCAAGAGCAGCCGTAATCTGCTCTTAGTTGTAAATTATATAATCACCTTAAAATGCGACACTCATCCCTATATTAAACGAACGCCCCTGCCCTGCGAGCTGCTCAAAACCCGTGCTTTCGCCTTTTTTAAGCTGCGCAATGCTCACCCCACCAAGCGGTAATTGATAGTACTCGTCAAATAAATTACTCACTTGTGCACTTAACGTTAAGTCGCCCCATGACGCTTTTGAACCTAAATTTACAATGTTGTAGCTATCGGTTTGGTTTTCTAATCGGTTGTTATCGACGCGTGTTTTAGCATCATTCCATTGCCACGACAGCGTATTTTCAAAGCGGCCGAGTTGATGGTTAATTGCAAGCTTGGTATGCAGTGGTTTTATTTGATAAAGCGGCTGGTTGGTATCATCTCGCTTTGCACGTGTATTAGTAATATTGGCATTTAATTGCCAATTACCGAGTGCTTTAGATTGATGAATATTAGCGGCTAAATCTAACTTAACCCCATACAATACGGCATCCGTATTAGTAAATTTAAGTATGTTACGTGTTGTGTTTTCTAAGCCAAATCGATTAAAAGACCTGACGAGGTCTGCATCAATGTAGTCAGATGCATTGGTATACCAAATGTTAGCACTTACTTGCCAGTCGTCGTTTTGAGCCGATTTAATATAAGTAGAGCTTATTGTATGCGCGGTTTCTACTTCTAAATTTTGGTTGCCTATATAGCCATTGCCATCACCGTACCAACCAATCATGGTGGTTGCCATATTGCTCACACCCCAGCTGTATCGCTCATACAAATTAGGTGCTCTGTTTTTGCGAGCAAGACCAACCTGTATCTCGTCAGTATGAGTAAGCTGATAATTAAGTAATACACTGATATCAACCACCGTGTCTGATTTATCGTTCTCTTTGCTATTAAAAGCAGCAGCGGCACTTGCGTTACTAGGCTGCATTGGCATGGCGCTCATAGTCATCATTGCCATACCTTCGCTATATGGCTGAACATCGTCAGCACGAGTATTTACATGCTCAACACGTATACCTGAATTTAACCACAACTGAGTATTTATTTGGCTCTCAAATTCTGCAAATGCTGCAATACGCTTACGCTGACCATTATTTATATTAATGTAATCGTTAGGGCCCATCATGGCGGAACCTTCAACAGCAGACCACCAATCATCAATTCGGTAATCATAAAATGCTTGCCCAAGTAATAGGCTGCTATTGCTATCTAGGTTTAAACGCCATTTAATTTGAGAGCTTATATCGCGCGCATCGGTATTCATTGGCATCATGCCTGTTTTTTCAGCGCTAAAAAAACCCATTTCGTGTTTAACCTCATGCCAATTAAGTTGGGCTTCCAATTCACTGTTTTCCAATACACGCTTGTACTGGGCCGTTGCGCCATAACTTGTGTTATCAGTCATATCCATATACTGATTAGCAAAGCCCTGATAAGGTATTTTTTGATGTGTAAGCTTAATTACAAACTGTTGTTTTTCGTCTCGTATTGCTGCAGAAAGCGCATGGTTTTGAACGCGATATAAGGTATCTAATACCAAGTCTCCATTTCCGTCGTCGTAACTTTTGGCATCACTAAACGCACCTTGGTAATTAAAACTCAGGGTATTGCTCGCAATACGTGCTCCTACCCCCACTTTTCGCGCATTGTTTACGCTATTATATTGAGCAGATACATAGCCTGAGTGCCAGTTAAGCTCATTACTTTGGCTATACTGTGGTGAAATAGTATTTACGCTTATCACCCCTGCAATATTATCGCCACCGGCACTTACCGCTGATATACCCGCAATAACATGATAAGCCGTAATTTGATTAGCAGAAACATACGAAAGCGGAGGGTTCATATGATTAGCACATGCCGCTGTAACATCAGCCCCATCGACCAATACTTTTACTCTATCGCCCATCAAGCCATTTAAAATAGGCAAGTTAGACACCCCACCTGCAGCAGAAAAATCCACACCTAAATCATTTAGTAATGATTCTGCAGAACCAAGTGCAAGATGTTTATTTTGCGAATGTCCATGAACCTCAATAACTTCTAAAGAGGTGTCTTCTGCAAAGGCTGCTGAAGAAAACATGCTGCCTATAAAAAAAGCCAAAGGCGTTAATAAATATGTGTTTGGAGTGTTGCTTAAATCTGCCATTTTATAATTATGCCACTGTAATAGTTGGACTAATTATAATTCGTGAGGCTAGAATAAAAGCGCGACAAATTGTCGCACTTTGCTCATTTTATTTTAAATATGCCTGCGTTATTCATCATCAAAAATATCTTCTATTTTTAATTCAAATAACCGCGCTACTTTAAACGCCAGCGGTAAACTGGGATCAAACTTACCTTTTTCAATTGCATTAATGGTTTGGCGCGATACATCTAATAATTCAGCTAGTTTAGCCTGTGTTAGATTTCGCTCAGCCCTGAGTACTTTTAAGCGGTTTTTCATTCTTCGCCCTCATCACAGCTGTAGCGTTTGTTAAGTATCTAGGTGCTAATTAAATAATATAAATCGTATTTATTTAACTCTATCTAATGACTTAGCCTGTCGCTTCACTTAAACTAATTGCTTCAAGTTTTTCTATATTCATTTCATAAATTTTTGCATTTATAACCCATAGTGCTTTTTTGCTCTGGCGTTACTTTTTTATATTTAAACATCTAATTCAAAGGGGGTTTATGAAACCTGATGTTACATCTATACCCAATCAGCTAAATAAAACGGCTATTTTAATTGTGCTGGCGTTAGGCACCTTTATTTTAGGTTTATCTGAATTTTCGATGATGCCAATGTTGCCCCTTATAAGCGAAACATTTGATACTACACCTTCTCAAAGTGGTTATGCTATAAGCGCGTATGCTATAGGCGTAGTGGTTGGTGCACCTGTGTTAATGCTTACAACGGCTAATATGCGAAAACGAAAAGCACTGCTGATTTTTTTAAGTTTAATGTGTGTATCTAATGGGCTTAGTGCATTGGCTACGTCGTTAGAGCAGTTAATCATATTTAGGTTTTTGAGTGGATTGCCTCATGGCGCTTATTTTGGTGCTGCCATTTTGCTTGCATCTGATATTGCGCCGCAAGGTAAACGAGCCAGCTTTATGTCAAAAGTATTTATGGGATTAACCATTGCAACTATTGTTGGTGTGCCCGTTGTAACATTGGTAGGCCAAAATTTAAGTTGGCGTTACTGTTTAGCTGGTGCTGCAGCGATTGCTTTTGTTGCATTTATTTTAGTTTATAAAGTCGTGCCCAACATAGATAACGCTAAACCCTCTAACTTATTAAACGAGTTTGGTGTGCTCAAAAACAAGCTCGTATGGTCAATTCTAGGCATTGTTATTATTGGCTTTGGTGGTGTGTTTTGTATTTATACCTACATTGCTGACACCATTTTAGATGTAACAAATACAGCGCCTTATACTATCTCAGTGGCAATGGTAATGTTTGGCATTGGCTGTACACTGGGTAATTACGTTTTAGGAAAAGCTGCAGATAAGTCGGCAATAAAAACTACAGGCTTTGCGCTTGTATGCACCATTATTTTTGCATTTGCTTATGTTACGGCAAGTTATAATATTTGGGTGCTTTATGCGGTTATTTTTTTCATCGGTTGTAGTGTCGGTTTAGCGACATTAATTCAAAGCCTACTCATGGATGTAGCACCTGAAGGTCACGCGATGATAGGCGCATTAGTTCAATGTGCATTTAATACAGCAAACGCAATTGGCCCGTGGGTAGGTGGAATCGCTATTGCCAAAGGGGCTGCGCCAAATCAAACTGGCTATGTCGCTGCGGCATTATTTTTAGGTGGCTTAGGAATGTGGTTGCTGAGCTATTTACAACTTAATAAGTCACCCAATTTAAACACAGTTAATTAATCACAACACAAAAAGAGCGACTGATAAGCCGCTCTTTTACTTTCATATCAATAAATTTTTACGAATCTAACGACGCCATATCAATGACAAAACGATATCGTACATCTGAATTTTCCATACGTTCGTATGCAGTGTTAATTTCGTCAATGTTAATCATTTCACACTCAGGTAATACATTGTTTTCACCACAAAAATCGAGCATTTGCTGCGTTTCTGCTATACCACCTATAAGTGAACCTGCAACCTGACGTCGTCCCATTAATAATGGCACTGTATTTAACTCTTCAACAGGCCCCACTTGACCAACAATAATTAATGCTCCATCTATGTCTAATAGCGGTGTATAAATTGATAGGTCGTGCTTAACAGGCACTGTATCAATGATCACATCAAATGCTGACTGTGACTCTTTCATTTCGTCATCATTTGTTGAAACTAAGTAATGCTGGGCACCAAGTTTAACAGCATCTTCTTTTTTAGATTCGCTTCGGCCAACAACAGTTACCTCAGCCCCCATTGCTACGGCATTTTTTACCGCCATATGACCTAAGCCACCCAGGCCTACAACTGCAACACGGCTGCCTTTTTTAACGCCCCATTTATGTAGTGGAGAATACGTAGTAATACCTGCACATAACAACGGTGCTACGCGTGAGAGATCTAAACTCTGTGGTATTGAAAGTACAAACTCTTCACGAACTACAACATGCTTAGAATACCCGCCTTGGGTCATTTCTCCGGTTTCTCTGTCTTTACCGGCATAAGTGCCAACCATGCCCTCACGGCAAAATTGCTCTTCATTATTGTCGCACTGATCGCAGCTTTTACATGAATCAACCATACAGCCTACGCCAACGGTATCACCTTCTTTGTATTTTTTAACATCGCTACCAACCGACTTAACTCTGCCAACAATTTCATGGCCTGGCACGAGTGGGTATTTTACACCGCCCCAATCGTTTCTAACGGTGTGTAAATCTGAATGGCACACTCCGCAGTATAAAATTTCAATTTCTACATCGTTATTTCGTAAATCGCGGCGTTCAAACTCAAACTCTGTAAGCTCAGACCCTTGGCTTTTTGCTGCATATCCTACTGTTTTCATCATAACTCCATAGTTGTTTAAAAATTTAAAACGCATTGAGTATGTACTTTGAGGAGTGAATACAAACTGAAAAGCAGCCACAAAAAAGCCCAAATATTATTTGGGCTCAATCACATGCTACTATTTAAGGCAGTGTTACTTAGTAAGCTCTGCGTTAATTTCGTCAATTAAAGTATTAATACGCTCGGCATTTTTACCTAAATCGCTGCGACCAACACGAGATTTACTTCTTATATCAACAAAGCGCTCAGTACCTTCATCAACAATACGAACAACAACATCGTCTTTAAAACCAAACCACGTTGTGGTGTCTGTTGCTTCTATTAAACCAAGTGATTTATTAGCGCTTACCAATTCCCAGCCTAAATTTTTAATTGCTTGCTCGGTTGCTGCAATTAAATCACTTTGCGACTGTGCAAAGTTAAGTGTTGTTAGTTCTGGGTAAGCTTTACGTTGTTGTACCGCGGTTTCTTCCCCTGCGTATTCAACTGGGTTTGGTGCGTCAGCGCGAAGTGGTGCTATAGCAACAAATTTAGGCGGGTTAACCAAGTCGGTTGAAATATCATGAATTGGCGGCACATTTTTGGCTTTATTCATCATGTTAAGCGGCATAGCAATAGCAACCACAGAAAATACTACAGCAACGATAGCACTACCAAATGAAGCGGTTTTACGCATAAATATTAACTGCACTAGCAGTAAAACAAGTGCTGCACCACCCACATACACGCCGTATCTAAAGCCTGTAAAAGCAAGGCCTAAATCAACCACGCCATACTTGTATAAAGGGCCAGGTAATACAACCAGTAAAAAGGCGATTAAACTCACCAAGCTGACTAAAATCTTCATTCTTGTGCTCCATTTTGTGTGTAATTGTTATTTTGTAAACAGCACTTATACTGCACGTGCTTGATTTTGGTTTACCATTAGCAACTAATTACATAAAAAAGTCCAATGTTGTGCGATCAAAGTTAGTCAGATTAGGAAAAATATCGCTCAATTCAGATGATGGAACGCCAAACCATTGCGCCAATGAGGCAAAGTATTGCTCATTTGCCACGCTTGGGATGAGCCTGCCACTGCCAACGTCTTGCGGGCCGTCTAAATGCTGCGTTAAAAATTCACCATAGATATCGCCTCCTTTAACCGCTCCTCCCATTACTAGTTGATTGCCAGCCCAACCATGATCGGTGCCATCACCATTTGAGGTCAGCGTTCTACCAAAGTCCGACATCGTAAAGGTCGTTACTTTGTCTGCCATATTTAGCTCTTGCATTGCGCTATTAAATTCGCTCAAGCTTTGCGCTAATGAATTTAACAAAAGCGGGTGAGTTTCTAATTGGTTGTCGTGGGTGTCAAACCCGCCCATTGAAACAAAAAACACTTGGCGCTGTGTTGCTAAAGTAGACTGCACACTAATTGCTTTTGCCACTGCGGCCAATTGCTGAGAAACACTAGAATCGCTGAATGTTGTTATCAGCTCTGGGGCAGTCTCTAACGCATTGTTCATAGTTTGAGTATTGTTAATAGCCGAATTAAAGCTTTTTGCATAAGCATCACTAAGCGGATGATGAGTATTGCCCATTATACGATTCATAATGTTAGTTACGTGGTCTGTGCGTGGTTGATAACCGCCAAATGCATTTATACGACTAATCCCACTTTTATTTAGTGCAAACGCTTTTGTTTGGCTGCCTGTTTGCCACAGATTAGTTCCATCTAACGACACATTGGCAGCAAACTGATCCTGCTGATTTAAGCGCTCTAACAAACGTGCTCCCCAACCACTGTTCAGCGACTGTTTTTCACGGCCATACATCCAAGATGCTTGCTGATCATTATGAGAAAATAAGTGCTTAGGTAATGCCACTGAATTATTTTTGTAATCGTTATAAGTTGTTGGCGCAAGCAAGGTACCCACCCCACCAACAAACGCTAAATTAGATTCATTAAAAACACGTTGAATAGGCGACAATGATGGGTGCAACCCTACACCACCTGCAAATTGGGTTGCAGTATTTAAAGTAATTGGCGATGCAACAGCTAAATTTTGTCGGCTTTGTTCGTACAAGCTACGCTGCTCACCTTCAAGGGGTACCAACATGTTGAGTGAATCGTTACCGCCGTATAAAAAAATGCATACTAGTGCTTTGTAGTCGCCTAGTTCAACTGCATTAACAGAGCCTGTAAGCGCTTGTAGTTGCAAACTAGTCAGTGCGGCTGCCGATACACCGCCTTTTAAACATAACGACAAAAATTGTCTTCTATTAATGCTCATTATGTCTCTCCTAGTACTGCAAATTAAATTCAGGTGAAATAGCAATCATATAAAGTAAATACGATACCCGTTCGCGATATTGATCGTCATCAAAATAGGCATCTAAATCTAATAATGCTTGGCGTGTGTCACTACTCATAGAGCCTGCAAAATACAGTACGTTGTATTGATCGAGTAAGTAGTTAACCCCATTGTTTTGCAAGGTATTCATATCGTTAATGATGTAAACATAAATACCGCTTGGATTTAAATCGGTGTGCGCCTCTGCAGTACTCCACACCAAATCGGCAAAGTGCTCGTTCATGGTGCCTATAATCGTTGCATCGCCGGCTATTTGTAGCTCAGGAGCCACTAATGAATTTGTTCGCAACTGAGCAGGCTGGTAGTCAGGTCTAAAAAAGTTAAACACCGAACTCGACTGCATAGGTCCTTGCCCATATCGGTCAACTAAATTCCATGTTTTGTAATAACCTTCGGGTGACCTTACGTTTAGGTTTCGCCAAAATTGGACTGTTTTAAGAAGCGGTTCTTTTATTTTACCTTGGTAGCTCAATACACTGCCATAATGACGAGCTTCATTATCTAAATATATAGCTTTTACTACTGCTGCTAGATCACCTCGAACGCCTTCGCCATTATCATTAAACACACTGGCAATTCGCTCTACATATTGCGGTGTAGGGTTTGATGTAATTAGTCGTTGTATTAACTGCTTACTGATAAAAGGCGCTACATTTTGATGGTTAAATAAATTATCAAGCGCTAGTTGTAACGACTCTTGCGCACCATACCCTTGGGGAATAATGTCGCCGTTTAATAACGTTTTTTGCTTTTGTGAATGGTACTCTTCAAATGCTTGCATAGGCGCAACATAGTCGCGACTTTTGCGCTTAAATGTTTCACTGCCTGCAAATGTCCACCCTGTAAATACACGAGCAAACCCTTCTATTTCTGCTTGGCCATACGTTGCAATAGTATTACCGTTAGCGTCTAATTTAGCGGTACCGTCTTGGTTTAGCTCATCAAGCCCGATAGTAAATAACTGCATAACCTCACGGGCATAGTTTTCATCGGGGCGAATATTAAGTGCATCATCGGCCTTTTCGTTACCCAAATGGCTAAGATAAGTGCCCATGATTGGCGATAAAGTTACCGCCTCAAGTAAATCACGAAAATTACCAAATGCATGCGTTAGCAGTAAATCGTAATAGGTCACCATGCCTTCTGGCTGAGAGCGTAAATCGTTATTGAGATCAGACACTACAAGTATTTCACTCAGCCCAAAGGCCACGCGCTGGCGTAGTTGATCGTCGCTTTGCATTACGGCTTTCCACCACGCGTCTATTCGGCTTATATACCTAAAATCTTCATCGTCATTAGTAAACACCATATAGTCACGATGATAGTTAATGGGCAATGCCAGTTGGGCATCAAGCCATTGCAGCTCACTTTGACCTTGCGCGTTTTGTATTTCTACAAGCGTTGGCCCCATGCTTCCTTGATGCAACAACCGAGCTGCAGAAAATGCATCCATGCTATTGCGGGCAAAAAAATTGACCGTTTTAACGGTAGTGGCCCCTTCGTTATCGGTCGCGGTAACATTAAACGCATACTCTGAAGGCGTGTAAGTTAATGCATCAGCCAATTTAACGCTAACTGAGCTTGCGTTTACTGGCTCACTTAACACAGTAGGCCCCGAAGTTTGTTGCCAAATTACACTTGCGATGCTGCCGTCAGCATCGCTGGCTGTTGCTTTTAGCTCAATAGTTTGGCTTTTTATGATATCACTGGGTAAGCCCGACAGGGTTAAAGAAGGAAGTTTGTTACCATTAACGGTTGGGGTATCATCTGAGCCAGAACCACCGCAGGCACTAAGAAAAAAGACTGAGCTTACTATCAAAACTAATTTATAATGCATGTTAAATCGCCATGATATTTTGGTTTAAGTAAGCAATTGCCTACTTAGTTTAATGCATTAATTGAAACACAAAATTTACATTTTTTCCTTTTATTTTTTGTAATCGAAACTTGACTAACGTTCAAAATTGCACAAACTACGGGGGTTAAACAGCCAGAGACTCACATATGAAAACAGAAATTAGTTATCGTTTTGAATCATCGCAAGTGGCCAACCGTTTTTTACATGAGTTAAAAAACTGGCCAGTGAACGATGTTAAAACACGTCTTTTTAATGGAGGTGATAGCGTAAAAGTAAGCTATGATTACGACGAAACAGGCTTCGATTATACCATTGCCGAGCTTGATGATTTAGCCGAGCAACATGGAGGAAAAGAAGTTTAGCGCAGCGTAATATGTATTAAACTTTTTAGCATTAATAGTAACAATTCGCGATGGTGGTTTAATTATATTGATTTAATTAAGGCTCTGTCTCTTCCGGTGTTTTTTGCCTCGTACAGCATAACATCTGCATCTTTGATTAATGATTTGGCTGTGATGCTTTCATTATCCATAGCCTTTGCCGTTGCAAAAGCACAGCCTACACTTATAGTTAAAACATCACTTACTTTAGAGCCTTTGTGAGTTAATTTAAGCGCATTTACATTTTTTCGTAATTGTTGAGATATTAGTTCAAATTGCTCAAACGAAAGCTGGTTAAACAGCATTATAAATTCCTCACCTCCATAGCGTGCTGCTATACCATTATTTGATTTGGCGGTTTCTTTTAAAACACAGCATAGTGCTTGTAAGGCACTATCTCCTTCTTGATGACCATAAAAGTCGTTGTACAACTTAAAGTAATCAACATCAATTAGCATTAATCCCAACGTTGTTTTTTGATTGTGGGCATCATGCCACTGTAATGTGTAAATTTCTTCAAAGGCACGTCGGTTATAAATTTGCGTTAACTCGTCTATTTTACTTATTTTTTCAAGTTGTTCGTTTTGTTTTTTGACCTCTTTTATTAAGGAATTAAAACCATTTATAAGTACACGCATTTCTAAAAACTGATTTTTAAAATGAAGCGGTTGAAGGTCATTTTTAAGTAACATTAAATTGATTGCCGATGCACCATTAATTAATGGTGTAATAAAAAAACGATTAACAACAAAAAAACCTATTAAAGAGGCTACAAAAAACATTATTAAAATAATAATTAAATACAAGTCAAATAACACAGGCAACCTTTGATGGTGATGCTCAATATTCATTGTCAGTAATGGGTTACCATTTATGTCTAGCAATATTCTTTGTCGCTCAGTGGCTATTCCCTCATTTTGGATTCCACCATTTAAAACAAGTAAATTTTGTGTTGCGCTATCGTCATTTATTATTGAGTAGCTAAGTTTTACTTGCGCTACTTCTGCCATCATAGCAACTTGTGATTTCCTTACTTTTTTAATAAAAACAATACTACCAACAGGCTCTCCTGTTTTATTTGTTCGTTGAATTACGTGCGATGCAAACATAACAGGGCCATGCTCTGTTCTTAAAAAACCGAAGTGTTCTGACGTATTTTTTTTATAAGGTAGGATAGTACGGTTAGGTAAATGAGTATTTAGATCAAATTCTGGCAGCTCAAAGGATTGCTCCTGAATGTAATCAAAAGTATGCCCATAAACTTGTTTAAAGTTCATGTCGTAAATAAATACACCATCTATTTTGAGTGATTTAAAGGTATCGTCCACATAATTTGACTCAATATAGTCTTTATCAAAGCTCGTCATG
>NZ_NTLW01000186.1:0-29871 GCF_002632075.1 Pseudoalteromonas sp. ESRF-bin5
GTTAGGGCAAAACATGGGATGTCTGTGCCGTTTGCTAAGCGTGGTAAGTAATGCGCTTGTTGCTCTTGCGTACCGAAGTGAAGAAGTAGCTCACCCGGACCTAATGAGTTAGGTACCATTACTGTTACTGCTACTGCAGAACTTTTAGTCGCAATTGTGCCAACAATTGTTGAGTTTGCGTAAGGGCTAAACTCTAAACCGCCAAATGACTTAGGAATGATAAGCGAGAAGAAACGTTCTTTTTTCAAAAACTCTAAAATGTCATTCGGTAAGTGAATGCCATTTTGAATTACTGAATCGTCAATCATGCCTAGTAGCTCTTGTACAGGGCCGTCAAGGAATGCTTGTTCGTCAGCTGTTAGTGTAGCTGCTGGTACATCGCGTAATGCACTGAAATCAGGCTTACCTTGATAGATAGAACCTTCAAGCCAAACATCACCCGCGTCTAGCGCTTCTTGCTCAGTGATAGAAATACTTGGTAAAACTTTTTTTAACTTTGTACGTAAACTCATGATTGAACTCATCCGACCAGATAAATAATACCTACATTACGTCATAAAAATCGCTTTAGATCAATTACTCTATTCAATTAATTAACAGTTTTTTCAATTTATTTTCTTTACTCGAACGTAAACTGTTGAAACACAAAGGCTTACACCTGTACGCTGAAAATGATAAATTTTTTAAGATTGATTGATAAAACGCCGTGCAAAGGCACCCAGTAGCAAATAATCTGCAAAGCGGGTAATGAATTAGGGTGTTTTTTTAAATACAGACTGTTTTAATTTTTAAATTTAAGCCTGATTTATTGTATTGAACAGGGTAAGTTGACACGTTAAATACGTGATTTATGGCCACTCAAGTTTTTTAAAATGCTTTTGCTTATTAGTGTAAATGTATAAAAAATAATAAGTGAATGACACCTAAAAAAGGCATAAAAAAACGCAGCTTAAACAGGCTGCGTTTTGTATTAATCAGAGTTTTTTAACAGCCTATTTTTACGACATGCTTGCCTGTAAAACCACCCGCGAGCTGCGTATTTAAGGCATTAGATACCGCGTTTGCGTTAAACTCAACAGGCGTTAAGGTCGGTGCTTTAATATCACCATTGGTGGCGCCTTCGAGTAATAAATTACCCATAAAGCTCAAGCGTTGCTGCGCACATAAACTATTAGCGAGCCATGCACCACCAAGCGACACAACACTTATATTTGGCGCGCGCCGGTACATTAGATCTTGTTCAAAACAAGGTAATGGATTTAAACACGCTATTTTTCCGCAAAAACGCATGAGTTCGATATTACGCGCTGTCGACTCACCACCCACGGTATCGATTACTGCATCAAACCCTTGCGGCCCTAGCTCTCTACGAATTTTTTCACACAACTTTTTATCGTTGTAGTCAAACACAACATCCGCGCCAAGCTGTTTAACGAGTTTATGGTTTTTCTTAGAGGCTGTTGCAAATACATCAGCGCCACGCTGTTTAGCGTACTGAATAGCAAACTGCCCCACTGCACCTGCCCCACCTTCAATAAAAACAGTTTGACCTTCAGTGATACTAATTTTATCTAAGCTAATTAGTGCTGCCATTCCGGCGCAAGGCAGCACAGCAGCAACCGCTGGGTTTAACTCTTGCGGTACAATAGACACTGCAAAATTAGGCACTTTTGTGTATTCACTCAGTACCCCTTGCCCACCTACGTTGGCGTGCCACATGACTCGCTCGCCAACATTAGGAAAAATCCCTTTACTTGCTTTTACTACAACACCTACCGCATCAAGCCCCAAAATATGAGGGTACTGCCACTGACAAAAACCTGATTTTGCAAAATGCCCATCAACGGGATTTAAACCAACATATTCTACTTTTATCAGTAGCTCGTTATCTGAACACTCAGGAACAGGTAACTCAATGTCAGCTAAATTTATTTGATCATTCGGTTTTTCCAATACAATGGCACGCATTGTGTGCGGTATAGTATTTTGCGTTAAAATATCAGTATCAGACATCGTTAAACTCTACTTATTTGTGTTACTTAGTGCATAGCTCCATTGCCCATTAAATGATTGGTACGCATTGACCTTAGCAAGTAACGATAAAATGGTTGTTTCAACTGCATTTTCTTGTGCTATTAAAACATCCTGCCGCGCATCTAACAACTCTAGATAAGGGATTTGGCCTTCTTCATACATGGCTTCTGCTTGTAAAAAGGCTTTATTAGCAAAGTCATAACGTTCATCTGCAAAACGTTTTTGCTGTGCCTGATTAACTAACCCCTGCAACGAAAGCTCACTTTCACTAAGTGCTTTAAGCACCACGTTTTGATAATCGCTGTAAGCGGCTTCACTTAAAAACTGTTGTGCGTCTCGTTGTGCTAAAAGAGCAGGATAGCTTAAGATTGACCATTGCAACTTAGGCGCAATTTGCCATTGCTGCTGTGTATCGCTAAAGCCATTACTACCTAGACTTAACACACCTGCAAAGCCACTTAGGCTTACATCTGGTAGTAAAGCTTTACTGGCTGCTACACTTAAACTATTGGCTTGGCTAAAATCATAAATTGCACGGCTAATATCTGGCCTCAGTGCAATAGCGGCATTTGGCTTACTAAGTGTTACGTCAAATTTATTGCGTAACACACTCAGTTCATTTGTTAATTCAATATTTTGAGTTAAACGCCCTGTAAGAACAGCAAGCGTTGATAAATCACTGTACTTGGCAAACTCAATGGCAGGAATTAACGCTTGTTGCTGGCGTAATTGCGCTAGGGTGCGGTTTAAATCAAGCTCACTTGCAACGCCTTCATCAACACGCGCTTGTAACACATCAATACTTTGCTCAAGCGCTTGTATTTGTAAGCTAATAATGCGCTGTTTTTCAGCATTGCCTTGATAGCTAACAAACCCTTTAACAACCGCTGAAACAACTTCAATTTGGAGTAAACGAACTTGCTCTGCTTGGCTCATAGCCGATGCATTTGCGGCATCAACTAAAGCAGTAACTCGGCCAAATAAATCAAGCTGCCAATTAAGTGCAAAATTAGCACTTGATTGGCGTGAGTTTGTATCTCCTAAGCCGCTTCTTTGAGCGCCTACCTCAACACCACCTTGCGGTAAATATTGTGCTTTTTGCTCGCCCAGCCTAGCTAATGCACTTTTTAGTACAAGCTGACTTGTTTTTAGGTCGTAGTTTTTAGCGAGTGCATCTGATACTAATTGATTTAGCTGCTCAGACTTAAGCGCGTGCCACCAGTTAGTTTCATCTGCACCACTTAGTTGGTCAGCAACTGCAGCACTGGCAACAAATTCGTTAATTGTTTTTTGCTCGTCAAGCACGTCAACCTTACTTGCACAGCCAGATATGAGCGTGACCATTAATACAGACGCTACGGTTAACTGTGTTTTAAACCGCTTTGCTATTTGATTAGTCATTTGATAACTCCTGTCTGTTACCTTTTTTCTTTACAACAAGCATGTAAAACACCGGGGTAAACAATAAACCAAACACGGTTACACCAATCATTCCAGAGAACACGGCATTACCCATTGCATGGCGCATTTCAGCCCCTGCACCCGTTGCTAGTACAAGTGGTATAACACCCGCTGTAAACGCGATTGATGTCATAAGTATTGGGCGTAAACGCATACGACATGCCGCTAATATTGCATCAATATGCGATAAGCCTGTATCGTTTTTATCTTTTGCAAATTCAACCATTAATATCGCATTTTTAGAGGCCAAGGCCACCAGCACAATAAGCGCTATTTGCGTAAATATATTGTTGTCTGAACCTACAAACCAAACACCAAGTAATGCTGAAAATATCGTCATTGGAACAATTAAAATAATTGCCAATGGTAAGCGTAAGCTTTCATATTGTGCAGCCAATACCATAAACACCAGTAACACAACTAATGGGAACACATACACCATAGTGTTGCCTGCTAATACTTGTTGGTACGTTACTTCAGTCCATTCGTACTCGATACCACTGGGTAAGTTGTCGGCCAAAATAGCCTCAATTGCCAGTTGAGCTTGGTCAGAACTAAAACCAGGTGCAGGACTGCCGTTAAGCTCTGCGCTTGGGTAACCGTTGTAGTGCATTACACGGTCTGGGCCAATTGTTGGCGTAACCGTTAGGATTGAGCCTAATGGCACCATGTTACCTTTACGGTTTCTTACTTTGAGGTTAAGAATTTGATCAGGGTCTAGGCGATAATCAGCATCAGCTTGCGCATTTACTTGGTACGTTCGGCCAAACATATTAAAATCGTTTACATACACAGAACCCAAGTATATTTGTAAAGCATTAAATACTTCGTCAAGCGGTATGCCTTGAATTAACGCTTGTTCACGGTCAATATCAATATCCATTTGTGGCACTTGAATTCTAAAGCTTGAGTAAAGCCCCATTAATGCTGGATCTTGTTGCGCTTTACCAATCACTGTTTGTAGGCTATTAAATAACGCTTCAAAACCTTTGTTTGCTCTGTCTTCAATTTGAAGTTTAAAGCCACCTGTAGTACCTAAACCTTGAATTGGCGGCGGTGGAAATACTGCAACAAACGCTTCGTCAATTGCTGCAAATCGTTGATTTAACTGCGCAGCTATAGCCATGGCCGATTTACTCGGATCGGTTCTATCTTCAAATGCATCTAATGGGGTAAACACAATCCCGCTGTTAGGGCTGTTGGTAAAGCCATTTACTGATAAACCTGGAAACGCAACCGTATTAGCTACACCTGGTACTTCAAGTGCAATTTGCTGCATTTGTCTAAGAACATCTTCAGTACGGTCAAGGCTTGCTGCATCAGGTAGTTGTGCAATGGCAACTAAGTACTGCTTGTCTTGTTGTGGAATAAACCCACCTGGCACCGCATCAAACAGCTTAATGGTTCCACCAACTAGGGCAACATAGCCGATCATTACAATAAAGCTCATACGAATTAGTTTTTTAACTAATTTTTCGTAGCCTTTGGCCCCTCGGTCAAATACACGGTTAAAAGGTTTAAATAACCAGCGGCCAAATAATTTATTTAACAAACGTGTGAATGTATCTGGCTTAGTATCGTGAGACTTTAACAACAGTGCCGCTAAGGCTGGCGACAGCGTTAACGAGTTAATTGCTGAAATCACCGTTGAAATAGTAATTGTTAAGGCAAATTGCTTATAAAATTGCCCTGTCAGTCCGGTAATAAATGCCGTAGGAATAAACACAGCACACAATACGAGTGCAATGGCAATAATTGGCCCTGTTACTTCGCTCATAGCAACACGTGTTGCCTCAAGCGGCGATAACCCTTGTTCAATGTTACGCTCAACATTTTCAACTACAACTATGGCGTCATCCACCACAATACCAATGGCAAGTACTAAACCAAACAGCGACAAGGTGTTAATAGATACGCCTAACCACTGCATTACCGCAAACGTACCAATGAGTGAAATAGGCACAGCAATAAGTGGAATAATAGAAGCACGCCATGTTTGTAAAAACACAATGACAACAATCACGACTAGTACAATAGCTTCAATCAACGTGGCAATAACAGCATCAATAGAGCCACGAACAAATACAGTCGGGTCATAAACTATGTCGTATTCTACACCTTCAGGAAAGTCTTTTGATAAACGCGCCATGGTTTCGCGTACTTGGTCCGAAAGCTCAATGGCATTAGACCCTGGGCGTTGAAATATAGGCATTGCAAGTGCAGGTTGTGAGTCAAGCTCAGCACGCAAAGAATAGCTGTCTTGGCCAAGCTCTACGCGGGCAATATCAGTAAGGCGTGTTATTTGGCCTTCATCACCCACTTTAATAATTACTTGTTCAAACTCTTCAATACTGTTTAAACGCCCTTTTACATTTAACAGAACTTGAAATTGACTGTCGTTAGAAACCGGCTGTGCACCCAAGCTACCTGCTGCTACTTGTTGGTTTTGTGAACGAAGTGCAGTTATTACATCGGTTGCTGTTAGCTCGCGTGCTGCTAGCGCATCTGGGTTTAACCATACACGCATGGCGTATTTACCTGCGCCAAATAAACGCAAGTCACCCACACCCGGTAAGCGTGCTATTTCGTCTTTAATATAGAGGTCGGCATAGTTAGACAAATACGCGGTATCGTGCGATTTTTCTGGTGAGTACAAGTGCACCACCATGGTTAAATCGGGTGATGATTTTTCAGCCACCACACCTAAACGTTGCACTTCTTCAGGTAAACGTGGCAAGGCGCTGTTTACACGGTTTTGTACTTGTACTTGGGCGCGGTCTAAATCAGTCCCTAGTGCAAATGTAACCGTCAGCGTCATACGACCATCACTGGTTGCTTGAGAAAACATATACAGCATGT
The DNA here is from genome assembly GCF_002632075.1 of Pseudoalteromonas sp. ESRF-bin5. NCBI lineage: Bacteria > Pseudomonadati > Pseudomonadota > Gammaproteobacteria > Alteromonadales > Pseudoalteromonadaceae > Pseudoalteromonas > Pseudoalteromonas sp. ESRF-bin5. The sequence continues at coordinate 6,355 of NZ_NTLW01000186.1, forward strand.
TTTCTGTACCATTAATTTCTTGCTCTAACGGCGTTGCTACCGTTTGCGCTATTACCGTTGGGTTAGCTCCTGGGTAGCTTGCTGTTACAACCACGGTAGGAGGCACGACTTCTGGGTATTCACTTACCGGCAGTTGGAATAACGAAATACCACCAGCAATTAATATAACCAAAGACAGCATGGCCGCAAAAATGGGTCGCTGTATAAAAAAGTGTGAAAATTTCATCTAAAAAACCTTATTGCTTTGCGACTAAGCTTGAATCGTCATTGTTCATGGTGAACGCAACATCACTGCTATCAATGGTTACTTTGTTCGGTGCCACAGGCATACCTGGTCCAACACGAGCAGGGCCATTTACGGCTATTACATCGCCCTCTGAAAGACCTGAGGTGATGGCACGAAGAGAGCCATAACGCTCACCCACTGTGACTAATTTATACTGCAGCGCATTGTTTTCACCCACAGTTAAAACAAAGCGGTTTTTTAAGTCAGTCCCTATTGCTCTGTCTGGCACAATTATTTGCTCTGTCACTGAATTAGCAGCAAGCTTAATACGCGCAAACGACCCTGCACGTAATTGGCTGTTATCCTGATCAAATACAGCACGCACACGCAGCGTACCTGTTGATGAGTTAATTTGATTATCAATAAAGTTAATGTACCCTTTGTAAGCAAAATCGCGTTCGCCTACTTTTTGCATTACAACGGCTTGGCGACTTTTTGAGGTCACGTTACTAAAATCGCTATTCCAGGTGCGTTCGTCCACATCAAAATAGGCGTACATTTTTTCGTTAGAAACAATGCTGGTAAGCACGCTTTGCCCTGCAATGATGTTGTTACCTTTCGTGATATTGGCACGCGAGATCACACCGTCGATAGGTGACACAATGGCTGTAAATTCTAAATCAAGTTCAGCTGATGTTAGCTGTGCTTGTAATGCAGCAAGTTGTGCTTCGCGTTGGCGTAATACAGAGGTACGTGACTCTGCTTGCTCAGTTGAAATTGCTTTACGTTCAGTTAAGCGCTCAGCGCGTTTAGCTTCGCTTTTTGCTTGCTCAAGCGCAGCTTGTGCACTGTTAACTTGGGCTTTTAAACTAGCAACAACCGCCGCAAACGGACGGTCATCAAGCTTAAATAATACATCGCCTTTTTTAACAAGGTCGCCTTCATTAAACGTAATTTGTTCTATAACACCAGATACGCGTGGCATAAGTGCAACTTCTTGCGGTGACTCTAAGCGAGTCGTGTAGGTGTGCCAGCTTTGTACTGGTTTAACAAGTACGTTAGCAACATCTATAGGTTGAAGAAATTGTGCTTGAGCCGAAGGCGGTGTGCTTTCATCAGCACAACCAGCAAGTGTTAAAAATGCGCCTGCAAATGCAGCAGCGATAAGGTGTTTTTTCATGAAGACGCTCCTTTAATTGATTAAGAACGCATACTACGGGTTATACCTGCGGACAAAAACCATAGATTTTTAAATTCATTAATGCCAAAATGGCATCAATAGTATTGTTTTGGTGGTTTTATGGATACGACAAGTCGGCTTTTAATGTTGCTTGAAGTGGTTGAGCAAGGCTCTTTTGCTAAAGCTGCCGAATTACGTAATATCGATCGCTCTGTGATCTCTAAACAAATTAGTCGTTTAGAAGATGAGCTAGGGGTTAGATTGCTAAACCGCACTACTCGCTCATTTTCACTCACTGCCGCTGGTGCAGAAATGATAAAAAAAGCCGGTGAGCTCAGAGAGCTGCTTGGCGAAACCGTGCGCATGGCTGAAAACTACCACTTAGAGCCTCGTGGCGTCCTCAAAATTACTTCATCAACACTCATTGGTAGGCGCTACTTACAACCAGTACTTAATGACTTTCAAAAGCGCTTTCCTCAAGTTGAAGTTGAATTAAGGCTTGATGACAGATTAGTAGATATTGTATCTGAAGGGTTCGATTTAGCATTTCGTATTGGGGAGCCAAAAGATTCATCACTCATTGCAAGAAAAATTGCACGTAATCGCTTATTAATTGTTGCGGCCCCCGAGTTTATAAGCACGTATGGTATGCCATCCACCATGGAAGAACTAGCAGATTTGCCTGCGGCAAGTTATGCGAGCAACTCTATGAGAGTTGAAACAGTGGACTATTACAATAGCTCGGGTGAGCCATGTGAGCAAAAAATAAAAAGTGTATACCGCGCCAACGACGCTGAAGCACTGCTAATGAAGGCCATATCTGGCACCGCTTATTTTGTAGCACCGGCATTTATAATCGGTGACGAAATTACTGAGGGTAAATTAATTCCTATATTAACGGATGTGAAGTTAATGGATTACAGTGCTATGTATGCTGTTTATCCGCACAGAGATTTACCTGTACGTACACGGTTATTTTTTGATGCAGTGCGCGAATATTTAGGAAAAGATAAACCAATTTGGGAACGCGGCATCCCAAACTTTGAAAAAATGTATTAAGCAGGTACTTCTATTTGCTTTAATTGCTCTTTTGAACTTGCATATACTTTATTTCGACCTAAGCGTTTTGCTTTGTAAAGTTGTTTATCAGCCGCAATGAAAATAGATTCAAGCGAGGGGTTAGCTTGATAGTCAGCTACACCAACACTGATAGTAAGTTTAATTGCATGCCCCTCAATATTAAACGGTGTTTTTTCAACAGTTTCTCTTAACTTTTCAGCTGCAAATAAGGCTTCGTCTTTACTATTAAAAGAATGAATAACGGCAAACTCCTCACCGCCAACCCTAAACACGTACCCCTTTGCTAAGGTTATTCTTAAAAGCGTTGCAATTTCAGTAAGTACTTTATCGCCTACATCATGGCCAAATTTGTCATTTATTTGTTTGAAGTAATCTAAGTCGAGTAAAAATAAATAGGTATTTGTTTTATCAACCAGCTCTACTTCAAAATAGTGGTTCATTGATAACCGGTTACCTGCGCCAGTTAATGGATCAAGTAGTGCTAGGTTTTTTAAACGTTTGGATGAAAGCGCGCGGCTTCCCTCAAAAATATGCGAAACAGTCCAAATACTGACATAGGCCAATAGTAAGTTAATCGCCATATTTAAATTTACTATAGGATCAGGCGAAGATTTACTTAATAAAATCAGTGATTGAATAAAGAGGACAGTACCTGAGAAGAAAATTCCGTATCGCTTTCCCATTAATAAATAACACAATACAGGCAAAGCGAATGACCATACAAATAAGCCATATTTAGGTTCTGATATATAATTGGCGTACAAAACTATAATACAAACCAATACACACATTACAACAGACTGCCAAAACCGCAATGCATGCTTACTTAAATGATGAATGGTATACAAGCAATAAATTGAAAAACAGAGCTCTAAAAAGCCGAGCAAATAGACACCACTGAATACGTTTAATGCGCTAAAAAACAATGACACAGAACCAAAAAACAAACACATCCATACAAGAACGTGCTTTCTTAATGCTTTAGTACTATTTAGAGCGGTGATATCCATTCAATTAACTCAATAACGTCGAACTAAGGGATTATTCTACCCTGTAATAAATATATAACAAGTGTAATCGAGTGTTATTGCACCACATTGTGGCATTTTTAACCACTAACCACCCAGTATCGAAAGGTTAGTTGTTACACCTGTTTCGCCCTGATGTAGCAAATGAGTTGGCTTTTTAGTTTTAATATAGAGAGATAGCTGGTTTATAAGTGCTTGGTTTGAGTTTTCATTCATGTGCTCTCGTAATGAAATACCTTGCTCTGAAAACAAACAAAGGTGTAATTTACCCAAAGAAGACACTCTCAGCCTGTTACATGTGTTACAAAAGTCGTTACTGTAAGGCATTATTAAGCCAATACGCCCTTGGTAATCAGGGTGGTAAAACTCCTGAGCAGGACCGTCTGTAATGCTTCTAATGACAGGTTGCCACCCTGCTGCACGTAATCGTACTTTAATTGACTGGCCCGATACGTGATTTTTATCAAAAAATGCCTTATTATCGTTAGTCTGCATTAGTTCAATAAAGCGCATAGTGACTGGGCGATGCTTTAAATACGCTAAAAATGTGTCGAGCTCTTGACCATTATATTGCTTCATTAACACGCTGTTTATTTTTACCGATTCAATACCGCTTTCTAACGCGGCGTCTATGCCTTTCATCACGGTATTAAATTTATCGTGACCGGTAATAGTATTAAACATTCTTGGATCAAGTGTATCAATACTCACATTAATCGCATTAAGCCCTGCATCTACCCAATTGTTAATGTGCTTATGCATTGAAAAACCGTTTGTTGTAGCAGCTATTTTTGTAATGCCCGGTGTATCTTTTGCCACACGAATAACATCTATGAAATCTTTTCTAAGGGTGGGTTCACCGCCAGTAATACGTAGCTTGGTAATACCATGATGCGCAAAAGCACTAATAGTATTACTGATTTCATTCAGTGAAAGGAATTCTCTGTCATGGTCACATTGGTAGCCATCGGGTAAACAATAAACACATTTAAAGTTACACACATCGGTAATCGATAAACGTAAGTAACTAAATTTTCGCCCTGCTGGGTCGATGAGCATAAAAAACCTTCACTTTACTTTGTTTAACTGGGCCTGTGAGTATTACAGGTTATGCTTTTATTATGGTTGTAGGTTAACACACGGAATTTGGCTTTATTAATATAAAATAAAGGCCTTATGTATTTAATCTAATATGAGCCTAATAACTCGCACTGCAAAAGCGTGTAAATTTATGGTTTACACGCTTTTGGTGTTTATTTAGGCTTTTAAACCTTTTACAACTGCACTTGGTTTCATTGGTAAGTCACGTAAACGTACACCTACTGCATTGTATATGGCATTGCCAATTGCTGGCGCAACGCCAATAACACCTGGCTCCCCTAACCCTACAGGAAACTCATCACTTTGCACAAACTCAATGTCCATTTCGGGTACATCTTGCATTCTCAGTGGAAGGTAAGTATTAAAGTTTGTAGCAGCTACTTGACCATTTTCATAAGAGTTGGACTCATGTAAAGCCATACTCGCTCCCCATAATAATGACCCTTCTAATTGAGCCATCGCACCATCAGGATGTACAATTAAACCGGCGTCAACAACAGCGTATAACTTTTTAAGGGTGATTTTGCCATCGCTTTTGTTAACGTGAACATGGGCTGCAGTGCCAATCCATGCTGGCATGTGGCGCTCTTGCCCTGAACTAACCGAAAAACCAATGCCCTCGTTTTCGTTCAGCTTTATTGAGCTAACTTTGTCTGACACTTTTTTAAGTACATCATGTAAACGGCGCGCGCCACCCACACTTTCAGGTGCTTTACCCGCTTGTTTTCCTTTACCGTCAAGCATTGATAAACGAAACTTAACCGGATCAATACCTTGCTTGTGCGCTATTTCATCTATAAAAGACTCAAGGCTCCATACAATCCAACCCGGTCCAACTGAACGTAACCAACCCGGCGTAAAAGTGCTTTGTGCTAACTCGTTATTGATAGCACGAGCACGATGGTTATTCATGCTATACCAGTGATCAGCACCTGAGGCAGAAAACGAATCAAATTTACCATTACCATCAACACCAGGAGCCAAAAAACCTGGCGCCATTGCTTTAGTTGGCCAGCCTGCAGCAAACGCATGCTCTAATGCGCTAAGCTCTCCCTTTTCACCGAACGAAGCGGTTAATTTAGCCGTAGACGCTGAGCGAGACTGATCAAATAAACTGTCATCTTCACGGGTAAATACAAGCTTAACCGGTTTACCTATTGCTTTTGCCGTTAATGCAGCAGGGACTGTCCAATCACCAAATAAACGACGTCCAAAGCCACCACCCAAATAGTAAGGACGAATAATGACTTTATTTTGCTCTATATCGAGGGCTTTGGCTAAAGCAGGTAACGTGAGTGATTGCCATTGGTTACCCGTATGTACAATCCAGTTACCGTTTTTAAATTCAGCTATGGCGTTAAGTGGCTCTAATTGGTAGTGACTCGCTGTCGCCGTGGTGTAAGTTGCATCAAATGTGTTTTTTGCATCGGCCAAAACCTGAGGCGTATTGCCTTCATCTGCAAATAAAGTACCGGATGCGCTATCGTCACATAATTTTTTACCCTGCGCTTGAATATCTGACTCGGAGACGTTAGCCGTTTTGCCTACCTGGTAGCTTACATTTAACGCATCAACCGCTTTAATAGCACTGTGATAATTGTCAGCCAGTACAACAACCCATCCTTCGATGGTATTGCTAGGATCGTTTAATATTTCAAAACCGCGATAACCTTTAATTGCTTTTGCGCCACTGTCATCAACGCTTGTTACTTTACTACCGTAACGTGTTGGAGGAATAACCGGACGCGCATACACCATACCTTCTATTTCAACATCAATGCCATACACTGCTGTTCCGTTTGTTTTAGCGGGTATATCTAATGCTTTAAAATCTTGGTTTAAGCCGGTTAAATGACGTTTATTAGCTGGTTTTAAAGGAAGCTTTGCAACTTCTTCACTTGTAAAGGTAAGATTAAATTCACCTTTTTGTACAATATCAGCGTAACTTACCGATTGACCACCAGCAACAATTTGCCCTTTTTGTGCAATACATTGCTCTGGTTTAACCCCTAGCATTTTAGCCCCTGCATCAATAAGGGCTAAGCGACCTGCGGCACCCGCTTGCGATAGCGGTTTAAAACTTTGAAATACTGACCACGAACCACCTGTAACCATATATCCCCATTTCTCATGGGTGTCTACGTAAGTAATTGATACTTTATCCCAATCACACTCTAACTCGTCGGCCACTATTCGTGCTAAAGCAGTACCAATGTGTTGGCCCATTTCAGCCTTTGCAATGCTAACCTCTACCCCACCATTGGTATCCATTGTCCACCAAATAGTGGGTGAAAACGCCTGTTGTGAAATTGATTCTTTGGCGCTTAAAGAACCTGAAAGTAACGCAGGCGCAAATGCCATTACCAAGCCCGCACTAGCACTGCCAATCATAAATGAACGACGATTTAAGTTGACGGTTTCGCTGTTTTTTTGAAATAATTTTTTCATTATCCGCTCCGATTAAACGTCTTGCTCATTTGGGTTAAACATCTGTACTGCGCTTTGTGACTCATCGGCCGCACGTTGTATTGCCGACTTTATACGTTTGTACGCCATGCAGCGGCAGTAGTTACCATTCATATGATTGACAATTTCTTCGTCTGTTGGCGACGGATTGTCTGCAAGTAATGTTGCCGCTTGCATAATCTGCCCAGACTGACAATAACCACATTGCGGTACTTGCTCTTCAACCCATGCTTTTTGAAGCGGGTGTTCGTTATTGAGACCTTCAATAGTGGTAATGTTTTTACCAGCTACAGCTCCTACGGGTAATACACATGAACGTGTAGCCTGTCCATCTAAATGCACTGTACACGCACCACACATTGCTATGCCACAACCAAACTTAGTGCCCTTTAGTCCTACTTCATCGCGAATAACCCATAGCAGTGGTGTATCTTCACTTGCTTGTGATTCAATCACTTTGCCATTAATTGTAAACGTTACCATAACCCGCCCCTTGAATTAGCTCTCAATCAACTGCACTGCGATTTGTGCTGAGCAGTTGGTAATACCATTAAAATTAAAGCAACTTGATCCTCGACATTGCTCTTAAGTTGTATGCGCAACTTTATGCCCTGCGCAGTATGTATTTATATAAACATGTTCAATTAAAGTTTAGTTTGTTTTTTTATTTAAGCTGAACCTCGGTTTGAGGTCGGTTTATTGCCTAAAGTTTTAATTATTTAATTTAGCGCCTGTTTAGCGGTATAACAATTTAACTGCTCAACGGTGTCTATGTCTGCGCTTGCCTTATTTAGTAAAACGCAGTTTACAATACCGCCGGATTCACGAAGTAGATGTTGAGCGCCTTTGTCATTCGACAAAGTGGTGAGTAAATCAAAATCATCATGAGGAAAAATTGCCGGCACACCTAATCGTTCTCCATAGTTAGCACACCATCGAGTGGGGTTATTCTGAAAACGAGTAACTAACTGCTGAATATCGCACGCCTCCAATTCAATCTGATCGGCTAGCATAAATAAAATGCCGTCCCAACCGTCACTATGCCTTAACTGATTAGCTGCAAGCGCGATTGATTTACCTAACCCTTGCTGCCAATCTAAATTACAGATAATTTCGACATTATTGTAGTGCTTTAGCGCTTGAGTAATTTCGTTATGCCAGGCGCCTGAAACAACATAGACGGCACCCGCGTCTAACTGCTGTAAAACGTCAACTGCACGCGCGATCATAGTTTTATTATTGCCCACATTTGCTATTAATTTGCATCCATCAAAACGAGACGACTGTCCTGCGGCTAACAACACTTTTGCTATGCGCATACTTCACTGACCCCAATTGCTTAGGGATGTAGCATCTTTATTAGAAAGCACGGCGTGTATTTCACTAATAAGTGACAATGCAATACTTTCTGGCGAGTCGCCACCTAAGTTAAGCCCTACAGGCCCAAAAACAGGCGCTTTAACCTCTTGTATAGCTATATTAGCTTGCTCAAAAACTTGTGCTCGTCGGTGCTTAGGACCCAGCAGCCCCATGTATTTTAAATTAGACTGGTTCAACGCATAAAGTGCATTTGCATCAAGCTCAACACTGTGGGCCATTAATATGCTCGCATCCACCTTTTGCTTTTCGCAATATTGGGATAGCTCTTGAGGCGGACAACGTAAAATTGCATCTGCCTGCTGAAAATATTGCCTTTTAGCATTAGCCGCGCGGGGATCCCACACAGTCACAACCCAACCCAGCTGCTTAGCCATAGAATAAACGGCAACAGCGTCGGCACCGCCACCCACAATTAAAATATGTGGGGCTGGGTATACGGCCACTTGTAGCCAATGCTGATTATTTTTTTCAATGATTTGTGCTTTACGATTAACAGAAAGACCGTCAGAAACATTACGTTTTGAAAAAACGCCCTGCCCCAACGCACAAAGAGGTTGCACTGGTTGTAAATAATAACCTGACACTTTTTCTTTAAGAGCATTAAAAACAAAATCGAGATTTAGGTATTCATTGGCGCTATTAACTGGCTGTAAAACAATATGGACAACACCACCACAGCCAATACCTAACTGAAAAGTTAAGTCATCTTCATCGGTGGCATCATAGGTAATCGTTTTTGACGTAAGGGAGGTCATTACTTGTTTGGCGTGGCGCTGAATATCTGCCTCTAAGCACCCACCGGAGAGCATACCCAATCGCTGCCCTAAGCTAGAAATAAGCATCATGGCGCCTAGCTTACGGTAGCTCGAGCCTTCAATTTTATACAATGTAGCCAAAACCCATTGCTGTTCGTCTCGTAAAGGGTGCCACGTTGCAAGCATGCTTTTTAAATCAGTTACCATATAAGTGCCGTTAGAATCCTTTATTTATGTATTTTCGTAGCTTATAAAATTTAGCTGCAAATAACTGACTAATTTTAAAAACGTTTAACCTACGTTGGCCCTACTCAGTAAGATCATATTTATATTATATAAATGAAATTTTCGTACTCAATGTAAAGGTTTAAATTTTACGGTTCCATTAAATCGTTAAGGGTTTCAATTAGGCTGTCAAATTCATCATTAACACTTTCGCGCTGTTTTTTATTCAATGTCGGGGCTAGTTCTATTAATAAATTAACATATAAATCAAGGTTGCTGGCATTTATGGCTAATTGCTTTTCGCTCATAAAGGCTTCACGCTCTTTTATTACATAGCTTAATTTAGTTACAAACTCATCTTCAGAGAGTGTTTCATCAACCATTATTGATTTTGCTGCATCTAATCGAGTTTGTTTGTAATCAAGCCACAGCCCACCTGACTCCGTATGCTTGTTATTTGCGTCTGTAATAAGTTGCTTTTGCTGGTCAGTGAGCTTACCCAGCCAATCTGAGTAGTAGTCTAACTGGTTTTCTAGGCGTTTAGTTTTGCGCTCTTTACTAGATTGTTCGTTATATTGCTCACGATCTTCGTTAATTTGATCTTGAATATTCTGTATAAATTCATCGCGCTGATCTGTAGAGAGCGTATACCCTAATTGCGCAAGCGAAAAATGCGCATGCTCAAGAAGGTTTTTCCAGTGCGCCCTAGCAAATACTACCTGCTCTTTTAATTGAGCATGATTTAGATTTTGATTAAACAGCGACTTTAAATTTTCAATATCTTGCTTGTATGCTGGCAACTGTGTATCGCGATGCCATTGCTGTGTGGTGTTAATAATCTCTTTTAATTGCTTGTTCTGTTGTTTGTTTAAATCAACGTAATCATCAACCCAAAATGACGATAACCAAGTTAAATTATTATATGTAAACGAGGCAGAACAACTTGTTAATAGCAGTACGCTTAACGCAATAGTTATATGTGACAACTTATTTTTTATTGTTTTTAACATTTTCACCTCTGCAAATATAAACGCTTCACTTAGCTAAGCACTTACGTAATGAACCTACGTAACGTGAACTCGCTACCTTAAATAGCATAACAGTCAAAAGTTTATAATTAGCAACTTTTCGCCATGCTTTGACATAGTTATTTCTTTTAAATTTTCTGTTATATCTGTATCTTACGCTTATAAAATCGAACGTGTTAGAAAAAACGCCCCCGATTTGAGCTATAATCACAAACAGAGTTTATCTAAACTTAAATGCACGCTAGTTTGTTTGTAGTAATAAAATAAACCTAAAATATAGCAACGTTATACGCCCTTAATTAGCTGCAAGTGCAATAGTGTTGCAAATAAAATGGTTTTATTTAACTCACAGTGAAACGATTACTTTTTGGAGACATCGCTATGCCACAGTTTAATTTAAAAACGTTATTACTTACGGGTGCTTTAATTGCGAGCCCTTTTGCGAATGCGACCCTTGAAGAAGGTATTATTGCGGCGAACGAAGGTCGCTTTGAATTCGCTTTAAAAGAATTTGAATACCTTGCCGACAAAGGGTTTGCACCTGGCATTTACGAGCTTGCTAAATTATACGAAGAAGGCCACGGCGTTACACGTGATTATTACAAAGCAGCCGATCTATACAAAAATGGCGTAAAAAAGAATCACGCAGATTCAATGTTTGCATTAGCGGTATTATACGACGAAGGCAAAGGCGTTAAGTTAGACAAGCAAATGGCTTTATCTTTATTCGAAAAAGCAGCCAAAAAAAACATGCCTGCCGCACAGTTTAACTTAGGCGTGATGTATTCAAATGGTGATGGTGTTAGTCACGACTACAAACTTGCTAAAACATGGTACGAAAAAGCCGCTGGGAATAACTATTCTTTAGCGCAATTTAATTTAGCGCTTATGTACTTTGAGGGGCTAGGAATGCCTAAAAACCTTGAGAAGTCATACATATGGAATACAATTGCCGAATACAATGGCAACATGCAAGCAAGCCATAGTCGAAAGTTAGATGAGCGTTCAATGCTACCTAAAGAAATTGAAGAAGCAAAAGAAAAAGCTGACGCAATTTACACTAAAATTCTTGCAGGTACCTACGCAGGTGAAGGACGTCTATTTTAGGTTAAGCAAAAAATAAAGCTGAACTTAGTGTCGTTGTGCATAGCTAGTTCAGCTTTATTTTGGTTTGTTTTACTTAATATATAACCACTTTAGTAGCTTGGTTAGTAGTTTACTTTGCTTAAGTAACAACCCTATACGCGGGTTAAAAGAACCAGAAACGAGTGTATTTTTAGCGTGACTAAACGTTAAAAACCCTTCCTTACCGTGATAGTGCCCCATACCTGAATGACCCACCCCACCAAATGGCGCGTCGTCAGCAGTTACTTGTACTAAAGTGTCGTTAACCGCAACGGTGCCACTAAGTGTTTGTTTAATAATGTACTCTTGTGCCTCTTTATCTTGGCCTAAAATATATAAAGCAAGCGGATTTGGATGCTGTTTAATATAATCGAGAACGTCATCTAACTTCCCATAACTCTTAATTGGCAATATAGGCCCAAATAGTTCATCTTGCATAAGTTGCATGTCGTCGGTCACGTTCGTTACTAAATGCAGGCCCATACGGTGCTTATCTGCATCTTGTTGATTTTGTTCAAGTGGCTTAATGACATTTGCCCCAAGCTCTTGTGCTTGTACTAAGTATTCGGCTAGACGCGCATAATGTGAGTCACTAATAATAGAGGTTAAGTTTTTACCTTCAACACCCTGCTTAAAATGCTTTTTATAAAGCTCACATAACTGTTTAATAAGCTGGCTTTCTAGGGTTTTAGGCACAAATACATAGTCTGGCGCGACACAAATTTGCCCGGCATTTGCCATTTTCCCGAATAACAGTGCGTGTGCTGCTTTTGTAACATCAGCTTGCTCGGTAATAATCACTGGTGACTTGCCACCAAGCTCTAAAGTAACGGGAGTTAAGTTTTTACTGGCTGCTTTCATTACTAATTTGCCAACCCCAGTAGAGCCGGTAAATAATAAGTGCGCAAAAGGAAGAGACGAAAATTCGCTGGCAACGTCGCTGCCGCCTTGGACCACACATACATGCTGACTCATTTTGTCATCAAAAAGCTTTTCTAATACGGCATTAGTATGTGGTGTAAATTCGCTGAGTTTTAACATTACTTTATTACCGGCTGCGATAGCGGTGATCACTGGCACAACCGCTAGCTGTATTGGGTAATTCCACGGTGCGATAACACCTACCACGCCTTTAGGCTGATAGGTAACACTCACTTTAGACGGCCATAAGCTAAGCCCCACAGAACGTTTACTAGGCTTTGACCATTTAGGTAATTTTTTAATAATGTGCGAAAGCCCTTGCACGGTAGGCAAAATATCACCAAGTAAGGTATCAAACGCAGTCCGGTAGCCAAAGTCTTTAGATACTGCACTGATAAGTTCTTCTTCTAGCTCTACAATGCGCGAACGTAATTTTTTTAAAATGGCAATTCGAGAATGAATAGAAGGATAAGGATTATCTAAAAACGCATTTTGTAAACTAGTAAACTGCGCTGATAAAGAGGCTATTTGTGCTGTATCTGTTGTCAAAATAGATTACTCGACTTTTAAAGTTATTGTCGACTATAACCCTGATCTGTTTTTCGAGCAATAACACTAATTTACCTATTACAACCACATACATAGTTATTAAGAGTCGCTTTGTTTAAGATACAAACCAACTCAATTTTTAAAAATTAAATACTGTTTTTGCGAGCGTTATTGTTACAAGTGTAATTAATAAGATAGCGACTAGGTTAAGTGCAAAACCTGCTCTGATCATATCGCGAATTTTAATTTTTCCCGAGCCAAATACAATGGCATTTGGTGGTGTAGCAACTGGCATCATAAACGCACAACTGCATGCTATAGCAGCAGGAATAACCCACACTAAAGGCGAGCCAAAAATACTTTCAGCAACTGGGCCTAATAACGGCAAAAAGCCCGCCGCAGTAGCTGTATTACTCGTGATTTCGGTTAAAAAGGTGATAAGCGCTACAACAACCACTATGCCCATAACTAACGGAATAGCACTCGCCCCTTCTATCATTTGTGCAATGTATTGCGCTAAACCAGAAGATTTAATCTGTGATGCTAACGATAAACCACCGCCAAATAATAACAATACGCCCCATGGCACTTTAGATGCACTTTGCCAATCTAAAATTCGCTCATCACTGCCCTTCTTAGCTGGCAAAACAAATAACAACAAGGCTGCTGTAATAGCAATAGCAGTGTCTGAAATGCTAAGACCCGATAAATCAGCTAATAACGGTCTAAAAACCCAACATAACGCGGCTAGTACAAATACTGAAAACACACCTTTTTCGGCCCGTTGCAACGCACCGAGTGAAACAAGTTCATTACCAAACATAGCTTTACTGTCTTTAATGTTTTCTGCATTTTTATCAACTTTATAGCTGAATTTAGTAAGCCATATCCAACACACCAGTAACATCACAATTGCTAAAGGCACACCTACCATCATCCATTGCCCAAAGCCTATTTCAATTTGGTAACTTTCAGATAAGTATGCTGCCATAAGCGCGTTAGGCGGTGTTCCTATTAACGTAGCAATACCACCAATGCTGGCACCATAGGCAATTGATAGAAGTAATGCTTTTGCAAATCCATCTTCACCAGAATCAGAGTGACTCACTAAATGAATAATTGATAACGCGATAGGTAACATCATCACCGTTGTAGCCGTGTTTGACATCCACATAGATAAAAATGCTGTGACTAACATCATAGCTAAAATTTGTAAGCTCGGTTTTTTACCCGCATATAACATAGTGGTTAACGCAATTCGTTTATGTAACCCCCAACGTTCCATAGCTATTGATATTAAAAAACCACCCAAAAATAAAAATATAAGTGGGTGTGCATAAGGCGCTGCCGTAATTTTGATAGGCGCAATGTTTACAAGTGGCGTTATGACGAGCGGTAACAGTGAAGTTGCAGGAATAGGAACAAACTCAGTCACCCACCAAGAGGCCATCCAAAATGTTAAACCTGCGGTTTTAAAGGCTGTATCAGATAGGCCATTTGGTGGATCTAATAAACAGGTTAACAGCATTACAATGGGCCCAAACCAAAGCCACACGCTTCGTATAATAGGATATGTTTGATTAATATTATTTAGGTTGCTTACCATCACCGCGCCAAAAGCTATTTAACAGTCGACACAGTAAAGAAGATAGTAAGGACTTGTCAAATGGATATCAGCCATAACTAAATTTGCATAGAGTTAAAGGCTTAGAGCTTTAGTAAGAGTGATAAGTGTAAGGCATCAAAAAATTTAGAAGGGCAATTTATAGAAACGCCGTAAACAAGAGGTCTACGGCGAACATATCAAAATTAACTAGTCGCTAATGCTGATCTATTTTTTATGTACTTATATAAACCAATTAATGAAGCAGCTATCCAAAATATTTCTATCACAAAGCTTGCTAAATTAAAGTTATAACAAAGGCTTATTAATAATAAAATCGCCCCTGTTAGGTTCATCATGTTGTACGTCAAGCTGGTTGGTGTTGTTTTACCTAATTGAAGTAGAAAAAACGAGCCAACAACTAAAAATGTGCCTGTCATACCGATGATGTCAAATAAGAGTGCTATCACGAAACTATCCTTTATCCATTTTCAAATAACCCAAAAAACTGGCCCATTCCATGGGGAGGGTATTTTTCATTCATTGAAACAGCAAAACCGGGCGATCATAGCAACAAAGCAGTTTCAAACAAGGCCATATGTCCGCATATGTTTTTAGTTTATTTAAATGTAACTTTTCCACCTATCATTTTGTAGGCAGGCGCGCCGCGGATTAAAGCAGGTCTTGCAAAAGCCCGCTCACAACTTGGGCAAATACACGGAATTTTTGTGAAGTCTTGAGATATACGCTCTTTAAAACACTTAACAAGCGCCCCCTTCCCCCCTTTGCGATATTTAAAAAGTTGCGTTTTGCATGACGAGCAAAAAATATCAACGGTTTTTATAGGGCCTTTTTTGTTTGGTTGTGCCAAAACACCTCCGTAATTAATAATTATATTTAAGGTTAAATAAGATAAGTTTAATGAGGTAGCCCGTAAATTAAAACAGCCGTAGTGACTAGAAAGTATTTTAACCGCCCAGTTCATGACTTATTGGCAGTAGCTAAAACATGATTTAAGTGATCAGCGAGGCATTTAAGGCTAAAGGGCTTAACAATAATGCCTGAAACTTTAGCTGCGATTACATTTTTTATAGCTTTAGAATTATCTTCGCATGTCACCATCAAGACAGGGGTTGAGGTAAGCTGTTCGTCATTTCTTATTCTATTTAGTAAATCTTTACCGTCCATTTTGGGCATATATAAATCAGTGATGACCAAATCAAAAGACTGCTTTTTTAACAGTGTGAACGCCTGAATACCATCGGTCGCTTCAACAATATCAAGATAGTTTAGATTTCTAAGCATGTTAATTAATACATGTCGCATCAGTGGTATGTCATCAACAACAAGTATTTTCATATTATTTAGTTACCTGAATAAATAAAAAGATAGACAATTTTGTGTTTATAAATCAATTATGGCCACCCGCCTAAAATTAATCCCATCAACGAAAATTGGCTTACATAGTAACCACTGTTTATCAAAAAAAGTTTTACTGGACGCTGCTCATAAAGATAACTTAAACCCAAAGAGCTACTCACCCAAAATAAACCAATAGCAAAACCAGTCCCTACACTCAAACCCAAGCTCGACTCGTTACCTAAAAATACCGACAGTACAAATGCAGCCAAAAATGAAAATAAAAATGTGCCAATACATACACGTTTTTTATTGGCACTTTGCAGGTCAAGCTCGGTCAAGCCGCAACTTTCAAGCCAAGCTTGTCTAAATAATAAGTTTGAATACCAAACACTACTTAACGTAAAAGACGAAAGCGCAGCAACCAGTACCGAAATAAAATTAATATCCGAAAAATTCATACAACACTGAAATTTCCTGAATCGTAACGTCTTTTTAATGTAGTTAATATTAACTAATGCAGCAAATACTAAAGTGTAATCGATACTTAAATACCAACAAACTATTAGAACACAGCAAACGTTGCTTTTGTTAACTCAGCTACATCGTCTATGGCTAACTTTAACTCCAACCCACGCTTACCGGCACTGACATATATAATTTCAAACTCACTAGCACTACTGTGAATATATGTTTTAAGACGTTTTTTTTGTCCTATTGGGCTCACTCCTCCAAGTATATAACCGGTGCTTGCATTTACTTTTTGAGGCGCGGCCAAGGCCATTTTTTTTGTTTTTGCCACTTTAGCAAGCTGTTTAAGATTAACTTGTTGAGATACGGGGGTGATGGCAACGATTAATTCACCTTCATGCGTTTCTAGTACAAGTGTTTTAAATACTTGATCACTATTTAAATTGAGTTTTTCAACTGCCTCTAAGCCATAGTGACCATAGTTTGCATCGTGCTCATAGCTTAGTATTTCGAACTTTATTTTTTGTTTTTCGAGCAGTGCGATAGCGGGTGTCATTGGGTTCTCACTTTTTTAGAGGTGTTAGCAAATTTAAAGCAAAAAAAACGGCGCTGTAAAGCACCGTTTTTTTAAACAACATAATTTTTACTTTGTTAAGTCATCAAAAAACTTTTTAACACCATCAAAAAAGCCTTGCTCTTTAGGACGGTTTTTTGAGCTATCTGTGCCCATGCTTTCTTCTAACTCTTTAAGTAGTTCACGTTGGCGCTCGTTAAGATTGACAGGTGTTTCAATAACTACCTTACAAATTAAATCACCTTGTGCGCCACTTCGTACAGACTTAACACCTTTGCCACGCATACGGAACATTTTGCCGGTTTGCGTTTCTGACGGTATTTTAAGTTTTGCACGACCATCAAGTGTAGGTACTTGAATTTCACCGCCTAAACCAGATGTAGTAAAGCTAATAGGTACTTCACAGTATAAATTGTTACCTTCACGCACAAATATATCGTGTTCTCTTACAGACACTTGTACGTATAAGTCACCCGCTGGTGCGCCATGTACTCCGGCTTCACCCTCACCCGATAAACGAATACGATCGCCTGTATCAACACCCGCTGGTATTTTCACCGACAACGTTTTAGTTTTTTCTACACGGCCTTGACCATGACAGCTTTTACAAGGGTCTGAAATAATTTGACCTTGCCCCTGACACGTAGGACATGTTTGCTGAACAGCAAAGAAACCTTGGCGCATTTGCACCTGGCCTGCACCATGACAGGTAGTACATGTTTTAGGTTTAGAACCCGCTTTTGCACCGCTTCCATCACAAGGGTCACAACTTACCCATGTTGGTACTTTAATTTCTACTTCTTTACCACGAACCGCTTCTTCAAGCGTTAAATCCATGTTGTAACGTAAATCAGAACCGCGTTGCTGGCGAGATTGACGTCGGCCACCGCCGCCACCAAAAATGTCTCCAAACACATCGCCAAATACGTCACCAAAATCGCCATGTCCGCCACCAAAGCCGCCATGACCACCGCCACCGCCTTGTTCAAAGGCCGCATGACCGTATTGGTCGTACATCTGGCGTTTTTGATCGTCAGTTAGAATTTCGTATGCTTCTTTTACTTCTTTGAACTTGGTCTCAAGCTCTTTATCGCCTGCGGTACGATCTGGATGATATTTCATCGCTAAGCGTTTATACGCTTTTTTTATGTCTCGCTCACTCGCATCTTTGCTTACGCCGAGGACTTCGTAATAATCGCGTTTTGACATATCTATCACACTACTCTTTCTATTTTGCAGCGTAAGCTGCGGGATAAACCGATAAATCTAATCGATTTATCATTGAATTATGAACCTTAAATACATGCAAAAGGCGCGACAAGCTATTGCTCGCGCGCCTCCTTTGTTCATCCTAACCTAAACACCTAACCGAGTTAAGTGTTTTTGGTCAGTTAGAAGCGTCGGCAACAATTACTTGTCGTCTTTTACTTCTTCAAACTCTGCATCAACAACGTCATCATCTTGCTTGGCTGATTGTTGTTGCTCACCTGCGTCTGCTTGACCTTGCTGTGCTTTAGCTTGAGCAATTTCCATTAACTTTTGAGACTTTTCAGCAAGTGCTTGCGTTTTAGCTTCAATTTCGTCTTTGTTGTCGCTCTTAATTGCAGCTTCTAAGTCTACAACTGCCGCTTCAATCGCTTCTTTATCTTCACTTGGTAAAGCATCGCCCGCTTCTTCAACTTGCTTACGTGTACCGTGAACCATTGCATCTGCTTGGTTACGAACAGCTACAAGCTCTTCAAACTTTTTGTCTTCTTCAGCGTGCGCTTCTGCATCACGTACCATTTTTTCAACTTCTTCATCGCTTAAACCTGAAGACGCTTGAATAGTAATTTTTTGCTCTTTACCTGTGTCTTTATCTTTAGCAGATACATGTAAGATACCGTCGGCATCAACATCGAATGTTACTTCGATTTGTGGTGTGCCACGTTGAGCAGGACGAATACCTTCAAGGTTAAATTGACCTAAAGATTTGTTGTCGCTTGAACGTTTACGCTCACCTTGTAACACATGAATTGTTACCGCAGACTGGTTATCTTCTGCTGTTGAGAACGTTTGTGATTTCTTAGTAGGAATCGTCGTGTTCTTCTCAATAAGCGCTGTCATTACAGAACCCATTGTTTCAATACCTAGAGACAACGGAGAAACGTCTAGTAATAGTACGTCTTTAACATCACCTGCTAGTACGCCACCTTGGATTGCCGCGCCTACAGCTACAGCTTCATCAGGGTTAACGTCTTTACGTGGCTCTTTACCGAAGAAATCAGCAACTGTTTTTTGTACTAAAGGCATACGTGTTTGACCACCAACAAGAATAATGTCGTTGATGTCGCCTACTGATAAATCAGAATCAGCAAGTGCACGTTTAAGCGGCTCTAGAGATTTAGTTACTAAATCTTCAACAAGTGACTCAAGCTTAGCGCGTGTTAGTTTCACGTTCATGTGCTTAGGACCTGTTGCATCAGCAGTTACGTACGGAAGGTTAACTTCTGTAGATTGTGCTGAAGAAAGTTCAATTTTTGCTTTTTCTGCTGCTTCTTTAACACGTTGCATTGCAAGTGGATCTGTTTTTAGATCTAAGCCTTGGTCTTTCTTAAACTCTGCTACTAAGTAGTTGATAACACGGTTATCGAAATCTTCACCACCTAAGTGAGTATCACCATTGGTAGCTAGTACTTCAAATGTGTGCTCGCCTTCAACTTCATCAATTTCAATGATTGATAAATCGAACGTACCACCACCTAAATCGTATACAGCAACAATGTTTTCGCCTTTGTTTTTGTCCATGCCGTAAGCAAGGGCAGCAGCAGTTGGCTCATTGATGATACGCTTAACTTCAAGACCAGCAATGCGACCAGCATCTTTAGTTGCTTGACGTTGTGAATCGTTAAAGTATGCAGGTACTGTAATTACCGCTTCAGTTACTTCTTCTCCTAAGAAGTCTTCTGCAGTTTTTTTCATTTTTTTCAGTACTTCAGCAGAAATTTGTGGTGCAGCGCGTTTTTCGCCGCCCGCTTCTACCCATGCATCGCCGTTATCAGCTTTGATGATTTTAAATGGCATAATGCCGATATCGCGTTGTACTTCTTCGTCTTCAAAACGACGACCAATTAAACGCTTAATTGCAAATAATGTGTTAGTAGGGTTAGTAACCGCTTGACGCTTAGCAGATTGACCTACTAATGTTTCACCGTCTTGCGTGTAAGCAATGATAGACGGGGTTGTGCGATCGCCTTCCGCGTTTTCTATAACACGTGCTTTGTCACCATCAAGTACTGCAACACAAGAGTTTGTAGTACCTAAATCGATTCCGATAATTTTACCCATGAAACTTCTCCAACTTCAAAATTCGTTATACGTTAATTCGTTCGATGACTAGTAAATAGGGATGCCCTAAAACTAATTCAACTGTAAAAATGAAAAAAAATTCATTTTTTATGATTTATTTACAAAATAACCCCAATAATTGTAAGGAATGATGATTTTTAGAGCGTTTGACACACCTTTAAATACTGGCCTGACCAGTTTGGTTGTGTTATAAATTTATTAAATTGCACTTTTAAAGGATATTTCCCATGCATTTTGACCAACTACTTGAGCAAGCCGCTAAAATAGGTCAATCAGATAAAATCGAACAATCCACACTTACCATGCAGTTTCCTGAAAATTGGTGCCAAGGAAGAACCGCTTTTGGTGGTTTATCAGCTGCATTGTTATATCAGGCTATTAGAGGCAAAGTGAATAATGACCGCCGACTTCTTTCATTAAGTACTAATTTTGTTGGGCCTTTACTCGCCGACACCCCTTTTTCACTTTATGTTGAAGTATTACGTGAGGGTAAAAACAGTACACAAGTACTCGCTAAAGCAATTCAAAATGAGCAAGTAGCCGTAATCGTACAGGCTTGTTTTGCTAAAAATAGAGAGTCAGCTATTAATGTTCCTGTTTCAAAGTCGTTAGGTTTAAGCCCTGTTAACGAGCGTTATACGTTACCCTTTATAAAGGGCCAAATGCCTGAATTTTTTCAGCATGTGGATTTGTGCCCACAGCAAGGCGCAATGCCTTTTACAGGGGCAGACACATCTCATTTAGGTGGGTGGATGCGACTTAAACATACACCTGAAACCATTACAGAAGCGCATGTAATTGCACTAACCGATGCATGGCCGCCAACATTATTACAAATGTTTAAACAACCCGGACCAGCAAGTAGTATGTCGTGGTATTTAGAGTTTGTTCAGTCTCCCAATTTAACGCCTGGCGAGTGGCTTGGCTTTGAAGCAATTACGCATCACTCTAAAGATGGATATGGTTTAGAGGACGGGTGTATTTGGTCACAGTCAGGTGAGCTTATTGCTCTTACCCGCCAAACTGTTGCTGTGTTTGATTAGGGTCGGTTGAACTTTGCGGATTAAAATTTGTTCAAACTAGGGGCTATATAATAGCGGCGCGAGATTTTTAACCTAGTGGGCTCGATAACTGCTCCTGCATTACTCTACTGGCTTACATCCATGTAAGAATAAGTAAAAACTGAGTAACAAAGAGTAAATAGCCCCTAGGAAGCCCCCCCTTGGGAAGCGCCTGTTTGGCATTAATGCTACGTTCTCGACAATTTATGGGAATAACCATACTAAATAGGCTCTTCCTTAATACTAATACAGACTCCTGCAAATTTAACCTTGAAAGGTCAACAGACCTTAATATATAAAATGCTGGCCAATCAGATAGTTTCTGGCTTGGCCTGTATTCAAAATTAACAGTTCGCGTTGTATTACAGCTTCAAATATTGCAAAATCAAATAAATGCATTATTGTTTGGTACTAAATTGCAAACTGTTTGCCCCTGCTGTGACCTGATCATAGATATACCAAGAATTATCGCTAAGCAAATGGCGATTTGCCCGCATTGCCATCATAAATTATGCGAAGCCAACGTAAACCACGATAATCGCATAGTGGCGTTAAGCTTTAGTGCTTTGCTAATGCTATTAAGTAGTATGTTTTATCCTTTTTTATCCTTTAGTAGTAATGGTATAACCCAAACTATCACCCTCCCCGACGCAGCCCGAATATTATTCAATTACGATAGTGAATTGTTAGGCCTTTTTATTGATTTAAGCATTATTGCCTTACCAATGAGTTTATTAATTATTTTAATACCCCTTCATTTAGGTGTTTTAAAAACATTGCCACAAGGCATTGCGCGTAGGTTGCTTAAGTTTACTTTGGCACTTGAGCCATGGATTATGTCTGAGATATTTTTAATTGGTGTTTTAGTCAGCATGGTTAAAATTATGTCTTTGGCTGATATAAGCTTTGGGGCAAGTTTTTGGGCTTATGCTGGCTTTGTTATTTTATACATTGCCGCTTTAGTACACTTAAATCGTCCAAGGTTATGGGCTCAAATAAAACCAATAAAAGTGTTAGAAGGTGCCGAGCACGCTAAACGTGCTATTGATGAAAATATTAAAGCCTGTCATGTGTGTCATCAGCTTTGTACAGGTAAGGTCTGCCAGCGATGCCACACCAAAACACATGTACGTAATCCTCATAGCGTTCAAAAAGCAACTGCTTGGCTCATCACATCTATTGTTTGCTATATACCAGCCAACGTATTGCCTATCATGAATACAACAAGCTTGGGTGATGAAACCCCGTCCACACTTATTGGTGGGGTTATTTTACTTTGGAAAAGTGGTTCTTACCCCATTGCAGGTATCATTTTTTTTGCGAGTGTTGTTGTTCCTTTAGCTAAAGCATTTGTACTAAGCTTTTTGTGTATTATGGTAACAAAACCTGCAAACAGGCATACAAAAAGTTACACTAGAATTTACCAACTCACTGAGTTTATTGGTAAATGGTCAATGATTGACGTTTTTGTTGTCGCCATTTTAGTGGCTTTAGTACAGCTAGGTAATTTAATGTCAGTTACACCAGGCTTAGGCATTGCATTTTTTACCGTTATGGTAATATGCCAAATGATGGCTGCTCATTCATTTGATCCACGCCTTTTATGGGATTCACCTAAAAATAAATCATCAGAGACTAAAACATGACCGAAACTGCCCAAGTAACAGATGAACCAAGAATCTCTGCTATCTGGATTATTCCAGCCATAGCGCTTTTTGTCGGCGTGTGGATGCTTTATCAATATCAAGCAAATAAAGGCCCAACTATATATATTGAGATGCCGCAAGCCGAGGGCATTATTGCGGGTAAAACAGAAATAAAAGTGCGCAGTGTAAAAATAGGGCAAATAGACAGCGTTCGTTTATCCGACTCCCAAGACAGTGTGATTGCACGGGCTCAAATAGATAAAAGCTATGAAGACTTACTTACCGACGACGCAAAAATATGGGTGGTAAAACCACGTATAGATGAAACCGGCATAAGTGGAATGAGTACTTTACTCTCTGGGGTATATTTAGAATTTGCACCGGGCGAAAG
>NZ_NTLW01000228.1:0-8160 GCF_002632075.1 Pseudoalteromonas sp. ESRF-bin5
TCACGAAGACCTGCGGTATCGATAATATGCAGTGGCATGCCATCAATATGGATGTGTTCGCGCAGTACGTCGCGGGTGGTACCTGCTATTTCGGTTACGATTGCTGCCTCTCGGCCTGCTAGGGCATTTAGTAAGCTTGATTTACCCGCGTTAGGACGACCTGCAATCACAACACGCATACCTTCGCGCATTATGCTTCCCTGTTTAGCTTGGTCAGTTACGGTGTTTAATTGGTTTATAATTGCGTTTAGATCGCCCGATACTTTGCCATCTGACAAAAAGTCTATTTCTTCATCTGGAAAGTCGATTGCTGCTTCTACGTACATACGAAGATGAATTACTTTTTCAACCAGTGTTTCAATGTGTTTAGAAAACTCACCTTGAAGTGATTGTAAGGCGCTTTTAGCTGCTTGTTCACTGGTGGCATTAATTAGGTCACTAATTGCTTCTGCTTGGGTTAAATCAAGCTTGTCGTTCATAAATGCACGCTCTGAAAACTCACCTGGTTTTGCTAAACGTACACCTTCTATTTTGCTAATTTCTTTAAGTAGCATATCAAGCACAACTGGACCACCATGACCTTGCAACTCAAGTACATCTTCACCAGTAAATGAGTTAGGTCCGGCAAAATAAATGGCAATACCTTGGTCAAGCTGATCGCCATTTAAGTTTTTAAATGGTACATAATCGGCGTATCTCACTTTTGGTATTTTACCAATAACTTTTTCAGCAACGCTTTTGGCAAGGCTGCCAGAAACCCGAATAATACCAACACCACCACGCCCAGGTGCGGTTGCTTGTGCTGCAATTGTGTCTTGATTGATCATGCTATTTAATTTACCAACAATGTCTACGTTATGGCGCTATTGTAACCTATGAAATTACCACTCGCGAATGCTCTGATAAAAAATGGGCAATAAAAAAGGCGACCTAAGTCGCCTTTATAATAAGTAGGGCTAAGTTAGCCTCTTACTTTTATTCCTTTCTTTTCCATACCGCGATAAATATAAAGCATTTGCGCGATTGAAATAAGGTTAGATACTAACCAGTAAAGTACTAAGCCTGATGGGAACCATAAGAAGAATACAGAGAAGATAACCGGCATAAAGGTCATCATTTTTTGCTGCATTGGATCGGTAACCGTCATAGGTTGAAGCTTTTGAGTTATAAACATACTTGCACCAAATAAAATTGGTAATACGTAGTATGGGTCTTGTGCTGATAAATCAGTTAACCAAAGCATAAACTCAGCATGGCGAAGTTCTGTTGATTCTAAAAATACATAAAACAACGCTAAGAAAATAGGCATTTGTAGCAAAATAGGGAAACAACCACCCATTGGGTTTACTTTCTCTTTTTTGTACATTTCCATAGTAGCTTGACCGAATTTTTGACGGTCATCACCATATTTTTCTTTAAGAGCTGCCATTTTTGGTTGAAGGGCACGCATTTTAGCCATTGACGTATATTGCGCTTTAGTTAGCGGGTACATCAATGATTTAACAATAATAGTGATAGCAATGATTGCTAAACCCCAGTTACCTAAACCGCCAACATTTATATCAAACAAGCCAAAGAATGAACCTTCGCCAGAGTATAAAAACTTCAGTAGTTCAAATAGTGGCTGTGAAATAAACCATAACCAGCCGTAGTCTACAGTTAGGTCTAAGTCAGGGTGAAGCGCTTCTAATACATCAGACTCTTTAGGGCCCATGTAGTAAATAGAAGTAATGGTTTGCTCTGAACCGGCTTGAACATTAACAGGTTCTGCTTTTGTACCAATGATAGCGGCGTTACTGCTTGTAATTAAGCTATAAAGGGTGTTGGTTTGGTCTTGCTTTGGTACCCACGCACTTACAAAGTAATGTTGAATAAATGCAATGTAACCACCTTGCGTGCTTTCATTTAGGTTTTTGTCGGCCATGTCAGAAAAGCTATACTTTTCGTACGGTTCTTCGTCTGTACCGTAAGCTGCACCTAAATAGTTTTGATCAACTAAGCTGCCTTTTTCTTGTACTGTGCGCTTAACTTGTGTGTAAAGCTGCACTTGAATAGGGGCACTGGTTGTATTGTTTACTGTGTATTCTAAGCCAACATCATACTGACCTTTTTTAAATACATACGTTTTAGTAAAGCTAACACCGTTGCTATCAGTAAACTGTAACGGTACGCGTAACTCATCACCTGTTAAGGTATAAGACGTTTGTTCGCTGTGGTAAGTAGGGCGACCGTTTGCAGATGCGTCTGGGCCATTTAAACCAATTAAACCACTTTGTGAAAAGTATTGATTACCATCAAATTCACCCAGCAGCATGAAAGGTGTTTCTTCGCCTTTCACTTCTTCGTATTGAAGTAAGTCCGATTCAACAATATCACCACCTTTGGTGTCGATTTTAACTTTAAACACATCTGTTGTTATTTCTATAACAGAACGTTTAGCTAATGTTGTTGAAGCCGGTAAGCCAGAGTCTGACGATGAAGGTATAAAATCATCCGATTCAGTTGAATTTGCTTGTTGCGTTTGTGTTGTGGCACTTGGATCGACTTTTGGCTGGTTATAATCATTATTCCATTCTTGGAACAATAAAAACGACACTAGCATTAGGCCAATGAATAAAAACGTGCGTTGCGATTCCATAACAGCTCTTATTTCTCGTGTTGGTGGTTAATATGGGTTATTTTTTCAGGTACTGGGTCATCACCACCTGAATGTAAAGGATGGCATTTTAATATGCGTTTTAATGCTAACCAACTTCCTTTTATCAATCCATGCAATTTAATTGCTTGAATTGCGTAATGTGAGCAGCTTGGATTAAAACGACAATGCGGACCTAATAGCGGGCTAATCCACTTTTGATAACCGCGGATCAATAACACTAAACATAATGTCGGTAAAGCAACAAGTGGTTTGAGTAACCTCATGATGTTTATGCCCCTAGTTAAATTTAGTGAGATAGATATCATGTATTTAAAGGCTCTATTGGAAATTTTAAATGCATGATTAAAAGGTGAGCTAAAGATACATTAATTAACCCTGTAATTCTATTGCTATTGGGTTTGTTTATTAGATTTAGCTGATTTGTTTGGGCGTTTCTTAAAGGGTGGAGGCTTAGGTGCACCTGGTTTACAGCGTTCGTTGATTTTTCGCCATAACTTGGTCAGTTGCTTGGTTAATTCTTCATTAGACTGCTCGTCAATGCCATTTTTAACCATAAGCACAATATCAATGTTATCGATGTTGTGTTGATTTAAACGAAAACTTTCGCGAGCAAGACGTTTAATACGGTTTCGTTGGCATGCCTTTTTTACACGTTTTTTAGCAACAGTAAGTCCTAACCTAGGTTTTTCTTGGTCATTGGGTTTAGCTAATAGAGTAAAGTAAGGAGTTGCAGCCCGAGCGGGTTCGTTAAATATACGAGAGTAATGCGAGGGAGTTAACAGACGTAACTCCCTGCCAAAGCTAAAGTCTTCCACTTATAAATTAAGCAGAAAGAACTTTGCGGCCTTTAGCGCGGCGACGTGCTAATACTTTACGGCCATTTACAGTTGCCATGCGAGCACGGAAACCGTGTGCACGTTTGCGTTTTAAAACGCTAGGTTGAAAAGTTCTTTTCATAACAATCTCATCCGATCGGTTAAAGTTAAAACATCCTATGCAGGTCGCGATCCTGGCACAGGTGCCATTGCGAGCGCGAGATATTATAGATGAAACGACCTAAAGTCAATCATAATTACGCGTTAAGCACCGTGTTTATTAAGCAGGCAGTTAGTGATCGTAAAGCGCGATCTAGTAGGATCATCATAAATAAGAAGTTTTCCACAGCCCTTGTATAAAAAGTGAATAAAAGCGGGGGAAAAGTAAATTGGATCGTAAAATTGGTTCGCGATCTTGGTGTTATTTTGTTATGATCTGTTATCAGGCTAATAATTAAAAATTTAATTAAATCAGGTTGTTAGCTTTTTTTCATGTCGTTATACATAATTTTATAAAAATCAGCCTTTTACTTGTGGATAAAGTGCCTTCATAATACTTGGTCTTGGGCCGCTTATTTGGCTATTTAAACGCAATAAATGCATGGTTTTTAACCATTTTTGATGTGCGGGAATAAAAATTATATCTCTGGGAGTTTAACTGTGTATCTGTCGGTTTGGCAAAGTTGTTTATATGTATTGCAAGATGAATTGCCTTCGCAGCAGTTCAGTATGTGGGTAAGACCACTTCAAGCAGAAAGTACCGAAGATACTCTGACTATTTATGCACCTAATCGCTTTGTGCTTGATTGGGTGAGAGAAAAATACCTTAACCGCATTAACGAACTACTCGTCGAGATTTGTGGTGACGAAGCACCGGAACTTCGTTTTGATGTAGGTAGCAAACCACTTTTAAGTACACAGGTTGCACCTGCTACAGAAACACAGCCTGCACCCAGTATTCAAGCATCAGCAAAGCAACAGCCGCGTGAGCAAAAACCGGTTGTTGAACCCGCACCTAAATCGGGCTATAAATCAAACATTAAAGAAAACTACACCTTTGATAGTTTTGTTGAGGGTAAATCTAACCAATTAGCAAAAGCGGCTGCAACTCAAGTGGCCGATAACCCAGGCTCTGCATTTAACCCTGTATTTATATACGGTGGTACGGGCTTAGGTAAAACGCACTTACTCCATGCTGTAGGTAATGGCATTATGGCAAATAAGCCTGATGCTAAAATTGTGTATATGCATTCAGAGCGTTTTGTACAAGATATGGTTAAAGCACTACAAAATAATGCAATAGAAGAATTTAAACGTTATTACCGTAGTGTTGATGCATTAATGATTGATGACATTCAATTTTTTGCCAATAAAGAACGTTCTCAAGAAGAGTTTTTTCATACCTTTAATGCGTTGCTTGAAGGTAATCAGCAAATTATTTTAACTTCTGACCGTTACCCTAAAGAAATTGAAGGGGTAGAAGACAGGCTTAAGTCTCGTTTTGGTTGGGGATTAACAATTGCTATTGAGCCACCAGAGCTTGAAACACGTGTCGCTATTTTGATGAAAAAGGCGCAGCAGAGTAAAATAAATTTACCTCATGAAGTGGCTTTTTTCATTGCAAAAAAATTACGGTCAAATGTACGTGAACTTGAAGGCGCACTTAACCGTGTAATTGCAAATGCAAACTTCACTGGACGTCCTATTTCTATCGACTTTGTAAAAGAAGCACTGCGTGACTTATTGGCGCTGCAAGATAAGCTCGTCACAATTGATAATATACAGCGTACAGTGGCTGAGTATTATCGAATTCGTGTCTCGGATTTACTTTCTAAACGCCGAAGCCGCTCTATAGCAAGGCCTCGTCAGGTTGCTATGGCGCTGTCTAAAGAATTAACCAATCACAGTTTACCTGAGATTGGAGACGCGTTTGGTGGTCGTGACCATACAACGGTTTTGCATGCGTGTCGTAAAATAAAATCGTTACGTGATGAAAGTCACGAAATTAAAGAAGATTATCAAAATTTAATAAGAACATTGTCATCTTAGGGCTGACTTTTTTATGCAAATAACAATATCAAGACAACAATTTTTAAAGCCATTGGTTCAAGTATCGGGCGCAATTGAGCGTAAGCATACGTTACCAATTTTATCTAACGTTTTGTTAGTAGTAGAAAACGGACAGCTTTCGATGACAGGGACCGACCTTGAAATTGAATTAGTGTCTGGTGTTTTTGTTGGTGATGATATTGCCGATACAAAATTAACTTTACCTGCTAAAAAGTTACTCGATATTTGTAAAAGCCTACCTGAAGGTTCAGACATTACGTTAAGCTTACAAGACCACCAGTTGTTATTAACGAGTGGTAAAAGTCGTTTTTCACTCACAACGTTATCAGCGGCTGACTTCCCTAATTTAGAAGAGTGGGATGGTGAAGTTGAATTTCAACTAACGCGTTTAGAGCTTCGTAAATTACTTGAAAGCACGCACTTTTCAATGGCAAACCAAGATGTACGTTATTACTTGAACGGTATGTCGTTTGAAGTTGATAACAGCGATATTAAAACGGTGGCTACCGACGGGCACCGCTTGGCGATTGCACAGAAAAAACTTACTCAATCACTGAATACTCAACGCCAATTAATTATTCCACGTAAAGGTGTGCAAGAAATCATGCGCCTTATGGTTGCCGACGATGAGCTAGTGACTATTCAATTCGGTGCTAACCACATTCGCATTATTGACATTGAGTTTACGTTTACCAGTAAACTAGTTGATGGTCGTTTTCCTGATTACCGTCGTGTACTTCCACGAGGCGGTGATAAAACAATTATTGCCAACCGTGAATGGTTACGAAATGCTTTTCAGCGTGTATCTATTTTATCAAATGAGAAGTTTCGTGGCGTACGCTTAAACTTATCAAATGGTTTATTAAAAATTACTGCCAATAACCCAGAGCAAGAGCAAGCTGAAGAGGTTGTTGAAGTAAATTATCAAGGTGATGAGTTAGAGATTGGTTTTAATGTTTCATATGTTTTGGATGTATTAAACACATTAAAAACTGAAGATGTACAGTTTACGTTAGCAGACTCAAACAGCAGTGCACTAATAGAAGGTGCTGGTGATGATGAAGCAATGTATGTTGTTATGCCTATGCGTTTATAAGATCACAAACATATAATGAGCTTAAGTCATTTGAGCCTCAAATATTTTCGTAATATTGAGGCGCTGACGCTAGAACCTGTTAATGGCGTAAACATTATATATGGTGAAAATGGCAGCGGAAAAACCAGCCTTTTAGAAGCTATTTATTACCTTTCTCACGGCAAGTCTTTTAGAACACCAAAGCACAAAAGCATTATTGCACACCAACAAGAGCAATTTGTAATTCATGGCCGTAAGACGGTACATGATTTATCAATTCCTATTGGTATTAGCAAAACGCGTTTAGGTGAAACAAATTTAAAGATTCAGGGAAAAGCGAGCCGAAAAATATCTGAGCTTGCACAGCTTATGCCTGTTCAAATTATTACGCCTGAGAGCTATTCCTTATTTTTTGGTGGGCCAAAAGAGCGTAGAAAGTTTTTAGACTTAGGTTTGTTCCACGTGGAACATGAGTTTTTTTACTTGTGGCAATCGTTTAATAAAGTATTAAAACAGCGTAATGCTTTACTAAAATCTAAGCCTAAGAATTATTTTGACCAAATTAAGTTTTGGGACAAAGAATTTGTTAGACTGGCTGAAGAAATAAATAAATTAAGATTGGCGTATATAAGTAGGTTTAAGCAGCAATTTTTTGATAAAATGTGCCCAGAATTAACGCTTATACGCGATTTAGAAATGACGTTTAATGCAGGCTGGAAAGAGAGTGAATCTCTTGCAGATGCGTTAGAGCAAAACTTTGAGCGAGATGCTCGCCAAGGATTTACAAGTAAAGGCCCACATAAGGCCGACTTTAGTTTCAGTGTCGCTGGCAACAGTGTAGAGAATACGTTCTCACGCGGGCAGTTAAAGTTATTATTGTATGCGTTAAAAGTAACGCAAAATAGCTTAATTGAGTCAGAGACCGATAAGCAATCTATATTGCTAATAGATGATTTACCCTCAGAGTTAGGCGAAGATACAAAAGAGAAAGTTGGGCAATTATTGTCTCACTGCAGTTCTCAAATATTTATCTCTTCAATTTTATCTGAGAGTATTTCTGCTGTGGTGGAACCCATGCAACGAGAACTAAAAATGTTCCACGTGAAACATGGCAACCTAATAACAAGATAAGTGGGATTAACCATGTCTGAGAATTATGACTCGTCGAGTATTAAAGTACTTAAAGGATTAGACGCAGTAAGAAAGCGTCCTGGGATGTATATAGGGGACACCGATGATGGCACAGGCTTACACCACATGGTGTTTGAGGTCGTTGATAACTCAATAGACGAAGCCCTTGCTGGTCATTGTGATGATATTTTTGTAACGATTCACTTAGATGGCTCTGTATCGGTTAGAGATAATGGCCGTGGTATCCCAGTGTCTATCCATGAAGAAGAAGGCGTTTCTGCTGCCGAAGTAATCATGACGGTACTTCATGCTGGTGGTAAGTTTGATGATAACTCTTATAAAGTATCAGGCGGCTTGCATGGTGTGGGTGTTTCGGTTGTAAACGCACTTTCAGAAAAATTAAAACTAAC
>NZ_NTLW01000318.1:0-27793 GCF_002632075.1 Pseudoalteromonas sp. ESRF-bin5
CATATTATGGATTACGATGAACGTGAAAACTTTAACAATCCTCTATTAATTAGCTTTGCTGCAACCAGTGTGCTTTTTTGTTTAACTGGCTTTTTACTGCTATTGCAAAACATAAGGATTAAAAGCAGATTTAAATAAGTTTATGTTTGCCTGTTGAACCAGTAAACTAGGGGATCCTGTAGTTCACGTATGTGATGGATATGACCCGATTGATTTTGGCCTTACTGGCTTGCTGTGTCTGTTTTTCGGTATCAAGTAAAGACTTTACTCGCTTCTCTACTGCTAAAAAGCACTTAATAAAAACGCTACCGCACAATGCAAAAAGCCTGTATTGCGGTTGTGATATTAAAAAACAAGGTAAAAAACTAGTGCCAGATCCAACGGGTTGTGGCTATGTACCTCGTAATACATTTACCCGCTCAGGCAAAGTAAACCAGCGCGCTTTACGTATTGAATGGGAGCATATTGTATCGGCATGGGAGTTTGGGCATCAACTACAATGTTGGCAAAATGGTGGGCGGAAAAACTGCCGTAAAGTCAGCGAAAAATTTCGAAAAATGGAAGCTGATATAAACAACTTAGCCCCCGCAATTGGCGAAATAAATGCTGACCGCTCTAATTATCGTTTTGGCATGCTAGGTGGGGCCGCGACTCAATACGGCCAATGCGATGTAAAAGTAAACTTTAAGCAACGTGTTGTTGAGCCACCATTTTATGCCCGTAAAAAAATTGCCGACGCCTATGCTTACATGCAAAAAACCTATGGTTTAAAAATTTCAAAACAACAACAAAAACTTTTTAATGCGTGGCAAAAGCAAGACCTAGCACTAAAAAGCACTATACAAAAAATGTAATGATATTCCCGCTAATAAGCGAACTTAAAATACTGCTTTACCAATAAAAAATGACACAATTATTTACATAAAGAAAAAGCAAAACGTTGAATAAATAATCAGGTGTTGTAGTATTTTAAACAACTTATTTACAGGAAGTACCGAATATGTTTAAAAACAACACTCTATCGCTTGCAATTATTAGCGCGCTCTCAGTTTTTGCTTTAACAGGTTGTGGTGGAGGCGGAGGTAGCAACACTACACCAGCGCCTGTCACGCCACCTACAAGTAGCACACCGACATGGACTGCCGGTGTATTTGAACCTTCAGACGAACTCAAAAACTTTTGCGAAAACCCACGTACAGGTAACGACCCGTTTAATAATAATGAGCCTTACCCTGACCAAGCTGGTTCAGCCTTATACGAAAAACTATGGCTTCGCTCATGGAGCGACGAAACATACCTGTGGTATGACGAAATAGCCGATAACGACCCTGAATCGTTCGATACCGTCGCTGACTATTTTGCTCAACTAAAAACCGAAGAGCTAACCGATTCAGGCGCTAAAAAAGATAACTTTCATTTTTCAGAACCCTCTGAAGATTACTTCCAAGAAGCACAATCGGGCGTTACCTCTGGTTATGGTATTAACTGGGCATTTATTGGTGATTCAGCCGATAGAATTTTACGTGTTGCTTACCTTGAAGATGACTCACCAGCTAGCCAAATTGGCTTTCAACGAGGCGATACCGTACTTGAAGTTGATGGCGTAAGCATTAATACCAATACCCAAGCCGGGATTGATACTTTAAACGAAGGCTTATTTAGCCCAACCAACGGTGATTCACATACAATTGTTGTTCGCAGTAACGACGGCACGGAAAAAACATTTAACGTCACAGCGGGTAACATTGAGCAAACGCCTGTTCAAAATGTAAAAACGATTGTAACAAGCAATAACACGCGCGTTGGTTATATGCAGTTTAATAGTCATATAGGTATTGCCCAAGAGGGCCTAATTGATGCAGTAAATAAATTTAGAACCGATAACGTAGACGAACTCGTTATTGATTTTAGATACAACGGCGGTGGTTTATTAGCGCTGTCTGCGCAGCTAGCGTATATGGTGGCAGGAAGTGCCAATGTACAAAATCGCTTTTACTATCAAACACAACAAAATGATAAACAGCCTGTCGATTCTCCATTTCCGTTTATTGACGAAGAAATAGATTACTCAACGTTTTTTAGTACTGGCGATAAATTACCTGATTTAAACTTATCTAAGGTATATGTACTAAGTACATCAGGTACCTGTTCAGCCTCTGAAGCATTTATTAATGGCTTAAAGGGAATAGATGCAGAGGTGGTACTTATTGGCGACACAACCTGTGGTAAACCATACGGATTTACGCCTACACACAACTGTGGAACAACCTACTACACCATTCAATTTAGTGGTGTTAACAGTAAAGGCTTTGGCGAATATGCCGCAGGCTTTACCCCAACACCAACACCACAATTTAATGCCGATGTACAAGGGTGTGTTGTTAGTGATGACTTTGATAATCAACTTGGTGATAGCAACGAAAGGTTATTATCTACAGCACTTTTTCATATAGATAATAACGGCGCATGCCCAATTACAACAACAGTCGCTAATAGTAAAGTAGATGTACCAAGCTTTGCTGCAACGGGCGAAAAACTGCAGCCTTTAAACGCACCAAATGATCTTACCCGCGGTAACATGGACCTAACATGGCCTACGTTGTCTGAGGAGCAATAATGGTAAAGTTTCTAGCGGTACTCACTGTATTAATAAGTGTTGGGGGATGTAATAGTATGAGTAATGCCGTTGCAAAGCCTGCGCTATTAACAGAAGTTAACCCAGGCGTTATAACTGTGCTGCAACAGGCAATTATAAAAGCTAAAGGCGGTACGCTTGTTAAACTGGCCGACACCGTTTTTACCAAACGCAGTGAGCTTTTACTAAGCCATGGTACAAGTAAAGATCCCAATGGTATGCCCATTATGGGCGCGCATAAAATCAAGTCAGAAAAGTTTGTTTTGCAAATTATTGGCGAGCAATGCGTGCTGTATTACCCTAAAAAAGATCTCACTATTGAGCTTAAAAACGTACGTTGTAAAGCACAGTAATTTAAAAACTAAAAAAGCGTACAACTTGTTGTTGTGCGCCTTTTTATTGTAAAACTATAAAAAATGCTGATTGCCAAAAAATAACTCGATCGGGAACCCTTCAGTTTTTTATTTAGCAAGTTTATTAAAATGCGCCTTTAATAAGCCTGCAAAAGCTTGTACTTTCGCAGTGCGATGCACTAAATGATGGGTCACTAACCACACATCTGTGGGCCAATTTAGTTCACTATGTAGCACAGGAACCAAATCACTATATTGCGCTGCTACATCATGTTG
Source organism: Pseudoalteromonas sp. ESRF-bin5 (assembly GCF_002632075.1). Taxonomy (NCBI): domain Bacteria; kingdom Pseudomonadati; phylum Pseudomonadota; class Gammaproteobacteria; order Alteromonadales; family Pseudoalteromonadaceae; genus Pseudoalteromonas; species Pseudoalteromonas sp. ESRF-bin5. The sequence continues at coordinate 3,265 of NZ_NTLW01000318.1, forward strand.
TAAACCACCAATGCCTAAGCCTTTAATAATCGCGCGCGTGGCCTCGGCAGTTTCTGATACACGTAATTTGATTTGCGATGCAGGAATGTTTTCGTCTGCCCAAGCAAAATAAGGTACGCGCGCATTATATCCCGCCACTCCTGATACAAAATTATGCTGCAATAAATCACCTAGTGATTTAGGCATGCCATGCCTTGTAATGTAGCGTTTGTTAGCATATAAACCCGATGTAAGCTTTGCTAAGTGCTGAGCAATGTAGTCACCCTCATCAGGTTTAGGGCCTGCACGAAGCGCAATATGTGCTTGCCCGTGATCGAGCCGCAAGCGTTTTTGCTCCAAAATAACTTCAAGCTGCACTTGTGGGTGTAATGCCTGAAATTGCTCACATACATCACCCATAACATCAATAAACCCACTCACCGTAGTAAGTAATAAACTTCCGCGTAAAGTACTGTCGGCAGCGGCAATATCGTTATGTAGCTGTTCGAGCGAGGTATCTATAGTTTGCGCTGTCGCAAATAATTTAGCGCCAATTTCAGTTACCTTGTAACCACGAGCATGGCGATGAAACAAGCGGGTATCTAGGTTTTTTTCAAGGCTGTTAATTCGTCTTAACACAGTGCTGTGGTGCACATTAAGTGCCTCTGCTGCAGCTGTAAGTGTGCCAAGCCGCGCCACTTCAAAGGCCACTTTTACGTCTTGCCAGTCATCAAATTTAATTGCCATGCGCTCTGCCTTTAACTTGTGTGCATATATGCACATAAGTGTTGCGTTTATTTGGGTTTTCTACAAGTAAAAGTTTGCTACATTAGGTATGTAACTTAAAACATAAAAAGGCCAAACTCATGTCAGCACCAAAAATTATCGCGCTTGCGGGCAGCTTACGTAAAGAAAGCTTTAATCAAAAACTTATTAATGAAGCAGCACGTTTTGCTCTGCAAACAGGTGCTGAAGTAGAAGTTATTCAGTTAAGCGAGTTAGATATTCCACTATTTAACGAAGATATTGAAGCACAAGGCACACCCGCTGATGCACAACGTTTAAAAGATACACTTCGCTCTGCAGATGGTATTTTACTGGCAAGCCCAGAGTATAATGGGTCTATCACTGCGCCGTTAAAAAACGCTATAGATTGGGCGTCACGCACTGAGCAAGGTGCAGTACCGGCGTTTCGTAATAAAGTTGTGGCCTTATTTGCTACTTCACCGGGTGGATTAGGAGGTTTACGCGGTTTAAACCACGTACGTGATATTTTAAGCGGCATTGGTTCGTTAGTACTTGCCGACCAACTTGCTGTACCGTCTGCGTTTTCTGTTTTTGATGACAATGGCCAAATTAGCGACCCAGAAATAGCTGATAAAGTATCTTCGCTTGCTCATCAATTAGTCAGTGTTGCAAGCAAATTAAAGTAACCTTATACGCTTTACTTTTGCTTTGTCGCCGCTATTTTTGCGGCGATAAAATCAACATGCGTTACATATAATAGACCCGCTATTTTACGTATTACGTATTCTTCTTGTGGGTCTATTTCACCGTCTGCGTAGGCTAAACGCCACAGCAATTCTATTATCTCTATTCGCTCTGCCGCACTGCAATGCTCATTAATCTGTTTTGAAAACTGAAAGTAATCAATTGCACCATCTAAACTACTTGCTGCATTGGTAGTGAGTTCTTCAACCTCAGAATCTGTTAAATTAAAATACTTTTTTAAGGTTACAGTCAGGGTGTGTTGTTCATCATGGTCGAGCTTGGTATCTGCACGCATCACTTCAATTAGCAACGCTGCTACCGCCGTTTTTAAATCGTGTGGCTCTATACTTGGCGCTGGATCATCGAATGCTGTAAAAAGCTGTTTTATTTGTTTGAACATCACATTATCTCTTTTGGTGTTAGACTTAACGTACATAAACCGAACTTGTATGAGTATTTAATGGGTATTAAGTTCGCAAATTAAAGGATACATTTTATGAAAGGGTTATATTCACCGCGCTTTATCATTAGTTGCGTACTGGTGGGCCTTTCGAATACAGGCACTGCACTGGCCGACACCGTCGAAAAAGAAAAATCATACGACTTTGATAACAAAGTTCATTATTATCAAACCAAAATTGACAACAGCAATTATAAAATAGAAATACAATCAGACGATTACAAACACTTTGCTAATCAAAGTATGTTTTTACTGCGCCATGCAGACAGGTTATGCCGTGGTAACACCTTTATGTTAAAAGTGCTTGAAGGCGTGCAAGAGTACGAACGTTTTCCTACTAAACCACGCGCTTATCAACCACCTTTAACCGTTTTATTGCAATGCGAAAAGCCTGAATAATAAATTTACTCTTCGTATCCCCATGGTGCAGCGGGTGGCGTAATAGGTTTAGTTAAATCAAAGTCCACCTTAAACTCGCGCCCTTGGCGAATTAACCGATACGTAAATACCTCAGGATAAATATACATTTGCCATGTATTACCTGCCGACTGTTCAATGCCTTGTGCTACAAATAATTCTTTAGAGTATTGATCTGCCGGGAAAGACTGCATTTGTGCAAAACCCGCATCAAGTGTATGACCGCCATACATAGTAGAAGCGTCGTCAGTGCCATCTTTATGGCGATGATCATGCTTTAAGCTCAAACCACTGCCCGTTTTAGTAATGATCCACGTACGCGATGCATCATCACCCACATGAAATGGCACTTGTAGCTCGCTATCAGTACATTTACGTACATGCATAACTAATTTTTTATTATCAAATGAGCTTGGGCCTTTTGCGTTATCTACACTTACTTTGCCCTCAAACGCTTTCCCACAATACGCTGCTATATTATTAAAAAATGCATCGTGTGTTGGTATAGATACCAAAGGCGCAGGGCGCGCGATAGCGGCTGATGAAGCAAGTAATAACGTTGCTGCCGTTAATAATTTCATAAAGTACTCTTATAATAGTTTTTTAATACCATAGCGGTTTAAGTTAATAATAGGAAATAGCTGCGACAAGTGGCTAAAAACAGCTGAATATAAGTAATCTCTTTGTTATTAGACTAATGGCTTATATTGTAAAAAGCTGCAATAAATTTACTTTCACCCTATACAGAAAAAACATAACAATCTGATTAACAATGAATTTTATTGATTGTTTTTAACTATACATAAATGATTGTTGGTATATTGACTTCCTTTTTCTCCATACACGACCTTTTGCCTATACATTCCTGAGTAAAAGCTGATCTACCCTGCCCCTTCACTATTCATTTGCTTTAACAAAAGCCGTATTAATAAATAAGCAACGAGTAACAGGAGGGACTATGTCAGTAACCCCAAAGGGTCACAACTCAGATCACAAAAATACATTGCATGACAATACCAACAGCTATCAAAACAACCATAAACCCAGTTCAGAGTTTAATACCCGCGACGAATACCTAGAGCACGAGCTGCAAATTATGCAGCCTAAGCGCTGGCGGCCTAATTTCCCCTTTAGAGACTACCGCTTTGAATTTGAAGACACGATTCCAGCCATGGCGGGCACCATTGGTAAAGTCGTTATGGTGGGGGCTATTGCCGCTACTTTTGCAGCGCCACTTGGTTTAAGTGATGCGTTTGTGTTAGAAAACGTACGCTATGAATTACTCATTGTTTCTATTTTTATTATTTTGTTTTCGGGCTTTATTTTACCTACCGCTAACTTAGCGGGTACTCATGGCCCACTTATTCCACTTATTCCTATTGTGGTTGCCGCTGGCGGCCACCCTATGGCATTTGGCTTACTGATTGGTGCCTTTGGCTTTATTTTAGCCATAACCAAAGGAGGGAGCTTGCTGGCACGCTTAACGAGTAAAGGTGTGTGCGGGGGCTTACTTATATATTTAGGCTTTATTGGCACAATTTCGCAGGTTAAAAAACTGTTTACATGGGCTGAGGCCATTGATATGGCGCACATTGCGTTTATTGTTATTTTGGCGACCATTTTATTGTATGCGTTACTTGAGCACTTTAAAAAGCGCTGGTTAGCTGTGCCGCTTAGCTGCCTTATTGGCGGTGTGGTTGCATTTGCACTCGGTGCGCCGTTTGAATTTAATACCGCGCCGGGCTTACCAAATATGAACCCAGCTTATTGGTGGGGCGAAAACACAGGTTGGATGCTGGGCTTACCTACGCTTGAAAGCTTTGTGGTTGTACTGCCTTTTGCGGTATTAGCTGTGGCTATGTGGTCACCGGATTTTTTAGGGCATCAAGTATTTCAAAAAATTAGTTACCCGCAACGCACTGAAAAAGTTCAAATGAACATAGACGACACCATGCTAAGCGCATCGGTTAGACAAACATTTGGCTCGCTAGCCGGTGGTGCTAACTTTACCTCATCGTGGGGAACTTACATTGTCCCTGCCGCTATTGCTAAACGCCCTATTCCGGCAGGCGCCATTTTAACAGCAGTATTTTGTATTGTTGCGGGCTTATGGGGCTACCCAATGGATTTAGCCATTTGGCAACCCGTGCTTTGCGTTGCGCTTATTGTTGGTGTGTTTATTCCGCTGCTAGAGGCGGGTATGGAAATGACACGCGAAGGTAAAACAACGCAATCGGCCGCTATTGTGGTATTTGCCTCAAGCTTGGTTAACCCTGCTTTTGGTTGGTCTCTAACTATGCTGCTTGATAACTTAGGCTTAATTGGCTGTAAAGAACGCAGTGCTAACTTAACTAAAATGAGCCGCTGGGTTATCCCGCTCATTATGTTTGTAGTTTTAACTACGGTAATGGCTATTGTTGGTATGCTGCCAGGCATACCCGCGCTAATGGCAGATTTTAGACATCAATAATTAGAAAACTTAAACATAAAAAAGCGCGGCTTATATACTCAGCCGCGCTTTGTTTTCATATGTAATTAGTTGTTTTTCGTTACTGCCAAGGGCGCTCAGCAGCAAGTTGTTTTTCAAACGCATCAATTTGTGGATTTAGCGTTTCGGTCACACCTATAAAATCTAAGCCACTTAATAAACGCTCTTTTACGTCTTTACGAATATCAAAACTAATTGGCGCAAATTTATCGCTTGATAGTGTTTGGTTTTCAAGATCGATTTGAATGTTTATATCGTCGTGTTGCTCACTAAGTACAAACAATTGCTCAAGCGTATCAGCCGGAAGCGCAATGGCTAGCATTTGGTTGTTGCCACAGTTATTAAAGAAAATATCGGCAAAGCTTTCCGCTAAAATTACTTCAAAACCATATTGCTTAAGCGCCCACGGTGCATGCTCACGTGATGAGCCACAACCAAAGTTGTCACGCGTTAATAATATTTGCGCACCTTGGTAGCATGGGCGGTTTAAAATAAAATCAGGATTTGGTTCGCCGTTTTCTAGGTAACGCCAATCGTAAAACAGTGCTGCATCAAAACCATCACGGCTAGTTGATGTTAAAAACTGCTTAGGAATGATCTGGTCTGTATCTACATTGTTTTTATCAAGTGGGGCCATTAAGCCACTAAAAAATACGCTCATTAGGCTTCTCCTCTTATATCAACAAAGTGACCATGTATTGCAGCGGCTGCCGCCATTGCAGGGCTTACTAAATGTGTACGTCCGCCACGACCTTGGCGGCCTTCAAAGTTACGGTTAGACGTAGATGCACAGCGTTTGCCCGCCTCTAAGCGGTCGTCGTTCATTGCTAAACACATTGAACAGCCCGGCTCGCGCCACTCAAAACCTGCCGCTTTAAAAATATCGGCTAAGCCTTCGTCTTCGGCTTGCTTTTTAACAAGACCAGAGCCCGGTACAATTAATGCCTCTATGCCAGCTACTACTTGCTTGCCTTCAACAATTTTTGCCGCGGCACGTAAATCTTCAATACGGCTATTTGTACATGAGCCAATAAAGACTGTATCTACTTTCGCGCTTGATAATTTATCGCCGGCTTTTAAATCCATATATCTAAGTGCGCTGCGAATAGCGTCGGCTTTAATTAAATCTGGCTCTTGGTCTGGATCTGGTATGCATTCATCAACACCAATTACTTGCTCTGGGCTTGTACCCCAGGTAATTTGTGGCTGAATGTCGTCAGCTTCAAGCTCAACAGCTAAATCAAAGTGTGCACCTTCATCTGTTTTTAATGTTTCCCAATATTCAACTGCGGCATCAAAGTCAGCACCTTTTGGTGCAAACGGACGACCTTTTAAGTAATCATACGTAATTTGATCTGGTGCTATTAATCCCGCTTTTGCACCCATTTCTATGCTCATGTTACATAGCGTCATACGGGCTTCCATTGAAAGTGCTTCAATGCCTTCACCGCAAAATTCAGCAACATAACCTGTGCCACCAGCGGTACCTAACTTGCCTATAACCGCCATAATTAAATCTTTAGAAGTTACCGTTGGGCGAAGCACACCGTTAATTTGAATTTTTAACGATTTTGCCTTTTTTTGCTGTAGCGTTTGCGTAGCTAATACGTGCTCAACCTCAGACGTACCAATACCGTGTGCTAATGCGCCAAACGCACCATGAGTAGAAGTATGGCTATCGCCACATACAATGGTAGTGCCAGGCAGTGTAATACCTTGCTCTGGGCCCATTACATGCACAATACCTTGGTTAATTGAGTTTAAATCGTAAAGTACAATGCTAAACTCTTTACAGTTCGCATCTAGCGCCATTAACTGGTTTTTAGAGACTTCGCTTGCGGCATCAAGTGATCGGCTTTTAGTCGATACATTATGATCCATCGTTGCAAAGGTTTTTTCTGGGCAACGTACCGTACGGTTTTTTTCACGTAAGCCTGCAAAAGCCTGCGGTGATGTCACCTCGTGAACTAAATGACGGTCAATATAAAGTAAATCAGTTTGCTCGTTTATGCTGGCAACGGTGTGTGCTTGCCAAATTTTGTCGTATAACGTTTGGGCCACTTGCTAATTCCCTACTTTGTTAAGTCGCAGCATAACGGTGCTGCGATTTATATATTAAATACGTGAAACGATAGCTGCTGCCACATCGCTTGTGCTGTATCCACCTTGTGGGTAGATATCTGGCGTGCCAACGCCTGCTTCTACGGCTTCGGCTACGGCTTTTTCAATGGTGCGTGCTGCTTCGTCTTGCCCTAATGAGTAACGTAGCATCAGTGCGGCACTTAAAATTTGTGCTATTGGGTTTGCAACGCCTTTACCTGCAATATCTGGCGCGGAGCCACCAGCAGGTTCGTACAAACCAAAGCCCGATTGATTTAAGCTTGCCGATGGTAATAAGCCCATTGAGCCTGTGATCATCGCACACTCATCTGACAAAATATCACCAAACAAGTTATCGCAAAGTAGCACGTCAAACTGGCTAGGCTGTTTAACTAACTGCATAGCTGCGTTATCTACGTATATGTAATCTAGGCTGACTTCTGGGTAGTCTTTACTTACTTCGGTGACTACTTCGCGCCATAATACGCTTGATGCAAGTACGTTGGCTTTATCTACCGAGGTAACATGGTTACTACGTAATTTTGCTGCTTCAAAAGCAAAGCGGGCAATGCGTTCAATTTCTTTACGCGAGTAGTTTTGCGTATCAAAGGCAAACTCCTCTTCGCCTTCGCCACCTCGCCCTTTTTCACCAAAGTAAATGCCGCCGGTAAGCTCGCGTACACATAAAATATCAAAGCCTTTTTCGCTAATATCGGCACGTAATGGCGACGCTGCACTTAATGCTGGTAATAACTGTGCTGGGCGTAAATTACAAAACAAACCAAAGTGCTTACGAAGCGGTAAAAGCGATGCACGCTCAGGCTGCTCGTTTGGTGGAAGGTTTTCCCACTTTGGGCCACCTACTGAGCCAAATAAAATGGCATCAGCGTTTTCGCACGCGCTTAGTGTTTTTGGTGGTAATGCTTCACCAAATTCATCAATGGCTGCACCACCAATAGCATGATGCTCGCGGTTTAGAGTAAAACCAAACTTATTGCTTACAGCATCAAGTACTTGCTCTGCTGCTGCCATTACTTCTGGGCCAATACCGTCGCCTGCTAATACGGCAACGCTGTAGTTTGTTTTACTCATCCTGCTTTCCTTTGTTGTTTTAAATCAGACACTTTTTGTGCACGATAAATTAAGTTGTAAACACGGATCATGGCGCGTACCGACGCTTCTACCACATCCGCAGCAATACCCGCACCGTGGTAAGGTCGGCCATCGTATTTAGCTATAATATTTACTTGGCCTAGCGAGCTTGCGCCTTGGCCTGTCGCTTCTAAGTTGTATTCAATCATTTCAACGCTCATACCGGTTAAGCGCTCAATAGCTGCAAACGACGCCTCTACTGGGCCATTACCTGTTGCGGCTTCTTGTTTAACTTCGCCATCAATCACCATACCAATAGTAGAGCTGGCTACCGATTGCGAGTTAGACGCTGAGTTAACAAACTCTAACTGGTATTTTTCATCTTTGTCGTTAATTTGATTCAAGTAAATCATGGCTTCAAGGTCGTAGTCGTACACCGTGCCTTTTTGATCAGCTAGCGCTAAAAAGCTTTCGTATAGGCTGTCCATATCGTAGTCCGCTTTTTGGTAACCTAACTCTTCTAAGCGGTGCTCAATAACATGACGGCCCGAACGCGAAGTCATATTTAATTGGTTGTTTGGTACGCCTACGCTTTCTGGCGACATAATTTCGTAAGTATTTTGTGCTTTTAATACGCCATCTTGATGAATGCCCGAGCTATGTGCAAAGGCGTTTTCGCCCACAATGGCTTTATTTGGCTGTACTGGCATATTACAAATTTTTGCCACTTGGCGAGATGCACGATAAATTTCTTCGCTTTTAATATCGGTGTGAACTTTTAAGTGGTCTTTGCGCATTTTCATGATCATCGCCACTTCTTCAAGCGAGCAGTTACCCGCACGCTCACCAATACCATTTATTGTACATTCAATCTGGCGAGCACCCGCTTGTACCGCGGCTACCGAGTTAGCTACAGCTAAACCTAAATCATTATGACAATGCACGCTTAAACGCGCTTTATCAATATTTGGCACGTTATTCATTAAATGACGGATCATTGCAGCGTATTCGTCTGGCGTTACAAAGCCAACAGTGTCGGGTAAGTTAATAGTAGAGGCACCAGCGTTAATGGCCTGCTCAACAATTTTACATAAATCCCAATGCGGCGTGCGCCCTGCATCTTCACACGAAAACTCCACATCGTCTGTGTAGTTGCGCGCTAATTTAATTGATTTAACCGCCATGGCCGTTGCGTCATCTAGGCTCATACGTAATTTATGTTCAAGGTGCAAAGGGCTTGTGGCAATAAAAGTATGAATACGGCTTTGCTGTGCTGTGCGAAGTGCCTCACCACAGGCTTCAATATCTTTTGCTACTGAACGTGCTAACCCACAAATAATTGGACCTTTTACTTCAGTTGCAATTCGTTGCACCGAGCGAAAGTCAGCAGGGCTGGATACCGGAAAACCCACTTCCATCACATCAACATTCAAACGGCTAATAGTATGCGCTAACTGAATTTTATCATCTTCAGTAAGGCTTGCCTTAAGTGCCTGCTCGCCATCACGTAAAGTGGTATCAAAAATCCATACTTTATCTTTGTCTTGCATAACTGCCCCTCATTCCTATGTTACCCAAATTTCAATTTATCCCAGCCGCGAGATAAAAAAAACCCCGCAATTGCGGGGTTTTTAATGTTCAACTCAATGCAAACACACTAATCCCCGCTTACTTGCCATAGCAGTAAGAGGTTAAGTTTTAGTGTAATTAAACGAATATTTTGCATCTTGTTTCTTGTGTGTGTGTTCAGTGAGGCCTATTTTTAACATTACAGCGCAGTAGGCGCAAGCATAAAAATTCCACAAAACAACTTAGCACCACACTCTTTTGGATTTTATTATTCAAAAAACCACTGAAAAATAGATTTTAAAATCAAAAAAAAGCTAAGTCACGCTTAAATTTATAATCTCAACAAGCTACTCTGCTTATATTAACTTTTTACTATTTTTTAGGCTAAGTTACTTAATTTGTTTCTCTTACATAATGGGTTGCACCACGCGTTATGTAACGCAGCTGCCAAATAACACGCTCAACAAGTTCGTCGAGTTGTTGGCCTTCTATATCTAATGCTTCAGCGCCGGCGTTAAATACCAGTGTTACCATGGCTTCTGATTGAATGTAGGCGTGCATGGCGTCGCACTTGGTTTCGCTTTCTAAATAGTGGGCAAGCTCTAAAATAAAGTGTTTGATTTCCCGTGCAACTGCGGCTCTAAATGCCTTAGATGTGCCAGAGCGCTCACGCAGTAATAACCTAAATTGGTTGCTTGAGCTGTCTATAAATTCCATAAACGTAACAACCGAGGTGTTGATTACACTGCCACCGTCGTTTGCTATGCGTCTTCGGGCTTGGCGCATTAGCTGGCGAAGGGTTAAACCGGCTTCGTCCACCATGGTTAAACCTAGCTCGTTCATGTCTTTAAAATGGCGATAAAACGAGGTGGGCGCAATGCCAGCTTCGCGGGCTACTTCGCGTAAACTTAAATTCGAAAAGCTGTGATCTGCACTTAGCTGATTAAATGCCGCCTGAATTAAGGCTTGTCGTGTTTTTTGTTTCTGTTGCGCTCTAACACCCGACATCAACAACTCCCTGAATAATTTTATATTAATATTTAGTGATAATAGCTCAATTCCCCAGTCTAATACTTGACGGCGAGAGTTTGAAATACTATTTTAGCTTACAGTTGTACGCTGAGATTGAGAATGATGAATAAACCACCGATTATCTGGACAAACGTCCTATTTTTTAGCCTTACCTTTTTAGCGGCTATCACACTTGTTCCTTGGTATGGCATTAGCTACGGATTTACCAGCGCACATTGGATTGCTTTTGTAGCCTGTATGTTTTTTGCGGGCCTATCTATCACAGCCGGTTACCACCGTTTATGGGCACATAAAACGTATAATGCTCATCCTGCTGTTGAATTTATTTTTGCCCTTGGGGGTGCGTTTGCGTTGCAAAACAGCGCTTTGCACTGGAGTAGCGATCACCGTATACACCATGGCCAAGTTGACGACCCAATAAAAGACCCTTACGCCGCAACCAATGGCTTTTGGTACAGCCACATTGGCTGGATGTTACGTGACTACCAAGGCGATAGCTACGGTGATTACAGTAATTGTCGTGATTTACAGCGTAATAAAATCGTTATGTGGCAACACAAGCACTACCTAAAACTAGTTATTGCGATGAATGTTGGCCTACCATTAGTACTTGGTTTATTAGTGGGCGACGTATGGGGTATGCTTATTTTAGCGGGTTTACTGCGTTTAGTATTAAGCCAACACTTTACCTTTTTTATTAACTCGGTGGCTCATATTTGGGGTTCGCGCCCGTACACTGAAAAAAATACCGCACGCGATAATGGCTTTTTAGCGTTATTTACTTATGGCGAGGGTTACCATAACTTTCATCATATTTTTGCAAGTGATTACCGTAATGGGATTAAGTGGTTTCATTATGACCCCACTAAATGGGTGATTCGCTCTTTAGCTGCTGTTGGTTTAGCCAGTAAATTAAAGCGTACCCCTGTTGAGCGCATAGAAAAAGCCAAAGCCGATACGCTTATGAGCAAAACGCAAACACGCCTTGCAAAATTGCCTTTAGCGCAAGATAGGCTTACATTATTACAACAAGAATACGATTTATTGCTGAAAAAACTGCAGACTTATTGTTCACTTCAAAAACAAGTTTTAGAAGTTAAAAAAAATAATATGGCAAAGCAGTGTGAACGTTCAGCTTTAATGGCACAATATCACGAGCTGGAAGCCGCCTGGGAAAATCAAAAACAGGCATGGCTAGCACTTAATGCGAGGTTATTAAAAGCCTCTTTTAATTAATTTAGGAGTGGCTGTGGCCAAACAACCAGAACAGAAAAAAGCACCCGTAAGTTTCCAATATGACGCAATAATTATTGGAACGGGCCCTGGCGGTGAAGGCACCGCCATGAACCTTTCGAAAAACAACAAAAAAGTAGCTGTTATAGAGCGCCAAGAAACAGTCGGCGGCGGTTGTGTACATTGGGGAACTATCCCTTCTAAGGCATTACGTCACTCGGTTAGCCGCTACATTGAATACAAAGCCAACCCGTTGTTTAATATTGGTGAACGCCCGAGTCGTTTAACGTTTCCTGATATTTTACGTCACGCAAGTTCGGTTATTTCTAAGCAGTCTAATTTACGTAGCAGCTTTTACGATCGTAATCGTATTCATATGTTTCAAGGTGATGCGAGCTTTGTTGATAAACACACTGTTGAAGTAAAACGTCTTGACGGTTCAACCGAGCGTATTACTGCAAAAACAATTGTTATTGCTACGGGCTCTCGCCCTTACCGCCCACCTGAAGTTGATTTTAGCCATTCTCGTATTTACGAGAGCGATACTATTTTAGGCCTTGAGCACGACCCTCAGCGCGTACTTATATACGGCGCAGGGGTTATTGGCTGTGAGTATGCTTCTATTTTTAAAGGTTTAGGCGCTAAAGTTGATTTAGTGAATACTCGCGACCGTTTACTTGCCTTTATGGATGCTGAAATATCTGATGCACTTAGCTACCACTTTTGGAATAGCGGCATTGTTATTCGTCATAACGAAGAGTTTGATCGTGTAGAAACGCGCGACGATTGCGTTGTTATGCATTTAAAATCGGGCAAGCGTGTAAAGGCTGACTGTATTTTATTTGCGAATGGCCGCACAGGTAACACTGACACACTTAACCTTGAAGCCATTGGCTTAAAAGCCGACGGCCGTGGGCAAATCAAAGTAAACGAAACCTACCAAACTGAGGTTGAAAACGTTTATGCGGTAGGCGATGTAATTGGCTACCCAAGCCTAGCTAGTGCTGCGTTTGACCAAGGCCGTATTGCAGCTGATGCAATAGCCTGCGGTAACTGTGATGATAAGTTAATTATTGATATTCCGGCGGGTATTTATACCATTCCAGAAATGAGTTCTGTGGGCAAAACAGAGCAAGAACTAACCGCAGCTAAAGTACCTTACGAAGTAGGCCGCGCTCAGTTTAAACACCTTGCACGCGCGCAGATTGCAGGTACTGAAGTAGGTAGTTTAAAAATATTATTCCATACCGAAACCAAAGAAGTACTTGGGGTACATTGCTTTGGCGAACGTGCCTCTGAAATTGTTCACATTGGCCAAGCTATTATGGAGCAAAAAAATGGTGGCAATAATATCGACTACTTCGTAAATACCACATTTAACTACCCAACCATGGCAGAAGCCTATCGGGTTGCAGCATTAAATGGTTTAAATCGCTTGTTTAAGTAAACACTTTAAAGCGTATAAACAAAAAGCCCGCTGTTAAGCGGGCTTTTTAGTATTAATGCATAAAACACATTAATTATTTGTGATACTGGCCGCTAAGCTCGTGCACGGCATTAATAAATACACCGGCATTTTCTGGGTCAACATCTGGCGTAATACCGTGACCTAAGTTAAACACATGGCCATTGCCTGTACCAAAGTCTTCTAAAATAGTGCCTACTTCTTGGCGTATACGATCTGGCGTACCATGTAGCATTGACGGGTCCATGTTACCTTGCAAGGCCACTTTATCGCCTACGCGGCGTTTAGCATCGCCAATATTAATGGTCCAATCTAGGCCTACTGCATCACAACCTGTGGCTGCAATGGCTTCTATCCACTGGCCGCCATTTTTAGTAAATAATGTTACTGGCACTTTGCGACCATCGTACTCACGTATCAGGCCATCAACAATTTTGTGCATGTATTGCAGTGAAAACTCGTTGTAGTCGCGCGGGCTTAATACACCGCCCCACGAATCAAATACCATTAACGACTGTGCGCCGGCTTTTACTTGTGCGTTTAAGTAGTCGATTACTGAATCAGCAAGTTTGTCTAATAGTAAATGCAGTGTTTGCGGCTCTGCAAACGCCATTTTTTTAATTTTACCAAATACTTTGCTGCTACCGCCTTCAACCATGTAGGTAGCAAGTGTCCATGGTGAACCAGAAAAACCAATAAGTGGTACTTCGCCTTTAAGTTCACGGCGGATAGTACTTACTGCATTCATTACATAACCAAGCTCGTCAGTTGGATCGAGCTTAGGTATTTTTTTAACATCTGCAAGCGACGATATAGGACGTTCAAACTTAGGGCCTTCACCTGTTTCGAAGTACAAACCTAAACCCATTGCATCAGGAATCGTTAAAATATCGCTGAACAAAATGGCCGCGTCTAATGGGTAACGACGCAGTGGCTGAAGTGTTACCTCACAAGCAAGCTCAGCATTACGGCACAGGCTCATAAAATCGCCCGCTTGCGCACGTGTAGCACGGTACTCTGGTAAATAACGTCCAGCTTGACGCATCATCCATACAGGCGTTACATCAACAGGTTGTTTTGCAAGTGCACGTAAATAACGGTCGTTTTTTAATTCGCTCATGGCGTAAATGATCCTAATGCTTATAGAAATTGTGCAAGATTGTACCACTATATTCATCGCCTCTCTATTTCTTAAAGACGAAAACGCCTTTACATAGAAGCAGATCAATAATATTGATGGTTTTAATCCATTTTGATTATAAATTAGGCAGAAAACACTAACATTTAAAACTTTTTGTTAATATGTTTGCAACATAACAAAAACCTTGGTATTGTCTTTCCCGCGTTAACAAAAACAATAATAAATTATTAAAACAATAAAAATAAAAAGTTTTAAATAATAACAATAAAAATCATTTAATAAAAATAAGAAAGCTTGTTATAACAAGCCACTTGAAGAAATTAGACCACCTTAACCGGTGGTTTTTTCTTGCCTGCAATAAAATATTTAGCCTTTCAATAAATAATTCTTCTGCACGTTTACAACATCTGCATTACTTGTTGATATACACGCAAATTAAATATATCTTGATGTACATAAAAACGAATGTAACTAAAAACCAACCCAGCTTAGGAGAACAGTTATGCTGACGCGTGTAGAAAAAGCTCAACAGAAATGGGGTGGTAGCCATACAGTAATCGATAACTGGCTTAATGAACGCCAAGAACTTATTGTACTGTATTGCAAGATTGCAGGGTTTGCGCCTTATGATAAAAAAGATCACGCGCTACCAGAGCCTGAACAAATACAGTCTTTTTGCCAACTGCTTATGGATTACCTCTCTGCAGGGCATTTTGAAGTGTACGATGATATTGCTAAAGCCTGTGAAAAAAAGGGCTTAGAGAGCCAAAAACTTGCAAACTCAATTTATCCGCGTATTTCAGGCACCACCGATGTCGCACTTGATTTCAATGACAAGTACGCTGAAGTAAATAAAGAAGACTTATTAGAAGGGTTTGATAACGACCTTTCAGTTATTGGTGAGTCATTAGAGCTTCGTTTTGAGCTTGAAGATGAACTGATTGATAACCTGTTTTCTAATCATACTGATTAAATTAAGATTTAATTAAGTTACACGAATTAAAAAAGGGACCCTAAGGTCCCTTTTTACGTTTTAAGCTTGGCTTATTCTGCAGGTGCTTCTGCATTTTGAATTTCTAGTAATTCAACTTCAAAAACAAGTGTTGAATTAGCTGGAATTTTGCCAAGGTCACGATCGCCGTAAGCAAGCTCTGAAGGAATAGTAAACTTGTACTTAGACCCTACAGGCATAAGTTGTAAACCTTCCGTCCAACCAGCAATTACGCGATTAAGTGGGAATGTAGTTGGTTCGTTACGTGCGTATGAGCTATCAAACTCAGTGCCGTCTAATAAAGTACCTTTGTAATGTACTTTAACAACGTCTGTTGCTGCTGGCTTTTCGCCTTCGCCTTCGCTTAATACTTCGTATTGTAGGCCAGACTCAGTTACTGTTACGCCTTCTTTTTTAGCGTTATCAGCTAGGTATTGAACACCTGCCGCTTTGCTTTTTTCAGACTCAACTTTCGCTTTTTCTTCTTGCTTAGTGCGTACTGAGGTATCTAAAGCGGTTAACACTTCACGAATTTTTTCTTCGTCAATTTTTGCATTGCCAGCAAGTGCATCTTCAAAACCACGAATTAATAGCGCTTGGTCTAGCTCAATGCCAATTTCAGATTTGTCTGCTAGGTCTTTATTTAAAAAGTTACCTACAGAAGCACCAATACCGTATGCTTGTTGTTGCTCTACAGTGTCTAATGTTACTTCAGCTTGCTCTTTTTTTGCTTCTTGATTACAAGCTGTAAGCGCTAAAACCGACGCTGCAATCAATGACAATCTAATCGTCTTTTTCATTTTAAATCTCCGACATACTTTGCAGTTGTCATTTATTGTAATATTACTAGTTAAAGATTAACGCCCTACATGGTAGGCTGTTTGTTTAATAACTAAAGTCTGTATTGTTAGCTAAACTTAGAAATATATATCCAGTGATTAGACAAACAACCTAGGCATTTAACGCACCTAGTCTAACCTCTCAGTCACTAAGAGTTAAGAGGAAATACCTGTAAGATGTCGATATTTCGTACTTTTTTAATCGTTTTTAGCTGTTTTTTAGCCATTGCCTGTACCGATAAAAAAAATCAATCGGTAGAAAGCTTTGAGCATACCGCACAAGGTGCATTTTCGTCAGCTCTCTCTCACGATGGAAAGTACAGTTTAATCTCTTCTATCAACCATGGGGTCGCGCTGTGGGATAATCAACAGCACGTTTTAAAATACCAATGGTTTCAGCAGCAATCTCAAGACAACTTAGTTTACAGCCTTGCTATTGCCTTTGATAACAGCGTGGCGGTTACCGCAGAAAAAACAACTTTCGCAGTGTGGGATATCAGCACTGGCGAAAACAAAGGCTACTACAAAATACAAAAAGCCACGATTCGAGATATTGCCATTAGTAACCAAGGTCGCAGTGTATTATATGGCCGCAGCGATGGCGTGGTTGTATTTTTAAACCTTGAAACCGGACGTCGCATTGAGTTTTTAGGCCATCAAGATAAAGTTAACACCGTTGATTTGGCGCCTAATGGGCGCTACGCCTTAAGCGGCTCTAACGACTACGTTGCCTATTTTTGGGATACCAATACAGGCCAAGTTATTCATCGCTTTAGCCACCCAACTCGTGTTACTCAGGTAACCCTTGATCCACAAGGTCGCTTTGCATTTACCGCCGACAGTATGGCACAAGCACATGTATGGAAACTGACTACAGGTGATCTTGTGAGTAAACTGGCGTATATTGCGCGTCAGAAAATTTTTACCGCCGTGCGCTTTAACGAGCAAGGCACATTGCTGGCAACGGGTTCGCCTAATAAGCGAGTTGATTTATGGCAAATATCAAGCGGTGAAAAAATTCAAACGTGGCAAGTTACGCCGCGAGAAGGCAGTAAACCAAAATCGGCCGTTGTGCTTGATGTGGCATTTATAGATAACGATAAGTCGTTGTTAACCGAAAGCTCCAGCGGTATCGCAGAGCGATTTATTATACGAGACACTAATGAACACAATTGAACACCGCGTAATGGAACTTGAAGCCAAAGTGGCTTTTCAAGATGAAACGATTGAAATCTTAAACGATGAGATCAAAGTGCACCAGCAAATGCTAGCTAAAATGAAACGCCAAACAGAACTGCTGGCAGAAAAAATTAAAGAAGCGCAAACCTCGCCTTCTATGATGTCTAATATGCCAGAGCCACCGCCTCCGCATTACTAAAAGGTGTGTACCTAAGCAATAAAAACCGGGTTAGTCGCCCGGTTTAAACACACCAATGACTTGCTCAAATTGGCGAGTAGATGCCTGAACAGCGTTCTCTGGTTGTGACATTTTATGCCCACACTCAACACACTCTACTTTTTCAACATCATGTTCTCTGTAAAGCATCATTGTATCCATGGCTTTGCAGTCAGGGCACGATGCACCAGCAATAAATCGCTTCTTTTGTCTCACAACATTTTTCCTGTGGTTTGAACTACAACTATTTTATCGTATAACATCACTTGTTGATACGCTTGATAAGCGCATTAAGTTCTATGGTATGATAGCGCCAACTTAACAAGGGTACAGTAAAGTAACGCATTCATGATCCAAATATCAGAAATAGAACTCCTTCGTGGCGGAACAGCCTTATTAAAAAATGCATCAGCTACGTTATTTCCAGAGCACAAAGTAGGCCTTGTGGGCGCCAATGGCTGTGGAAAATCAACCTTATTTGGTTTACTAAAATCTGAATTGCAACTTGATGCTGGTAATTGCAGTATTCCTAAAGATTGGTCTATTGCTTCGGTTAAACAAGAAACCCCTGCCCTCGAAATAAGCGCGATTGATTATGTATTGCAAGGACACCCTGAATACTACGCGCTGCGTATTGCGCTGAGAGAAGCAGAACAAAATAACGATGGCGATACTCAAGCCAAAGTGCATATTCAGCTAGAAAACATGAAAGGCTACAGCATTGAATCGCAAGCTGGCGAGCTGTTGCATGGGTTAGGCTTTGCTAATAACCAAATAGAAAACCCTGTTAGTGCGTTTTCGGGGGGGTGGCGCATGCGTTTAAACCTTGCCCAAGCACTTATTCGAAACGCTGATTTACTATTACTCGATGAACCAACAAACCACCTTGATTTAGATGCCGTATATTGGCTTGAACGCTTTTTACGTGCCTATACAGGCACATTGGTACTTATATCGCACGACCGCGAGTTTTTAGATGCCGTGGTTGATCAAATTTGGCACATAGATAAACAACTTATCAATGTATACAAAGGTAACTACTCGCAGTTTGAACGCCAAAAAGCAGAGCGTTTATTACAACAGCAAGCCATGTTCGAAAAACAGCAAGAGCAAATTGCCCACCTAGAACAGTTTATTACTCGCTTTAAAGCAAAAGCCAGTAAAGCTAAACAGGCGCAAAGCCGTGTTAAAGCACTTGAGCGTATGGAAAAGCTTGCCCCTGCACATGCCGACTCACCATTTAATTTTGAGTTTGCAGAGCCATCAGCGCTACCAAACCCACTCATGACGCTCGACAAAGCTCAAGCCGGGTATGGCGACGTAACTATTTTAAATAGTATTAAGCTGAACTTAGTACCTGGCAGCCGTATTGCACTACTGGGTAGAAATGGCGCAGGTAAATCCACATTAATTAAATTACTTGCCGGCGACTTAAAACCACAAGCTGGGGATGTATTTCAGCACCAAGGCCTTAATATTGGCTATTTTGCACAGCACCAGCTTGAATCCCTTGACTTAAAAGCCAGCGCAATTACGCATTTACAACGTTTAAACCCAAAAGCTACTGAACAATCACTACGCGACTTTTTAGGCGGCTTTGCCTTTATTGGCGATAAAGCGCTTGAGCCTGTAGCACCGTTTTCAGGTGGTGAAAAAGCCCGTTTAGTGCTGGCTATGTTGGTATATCAAAAACCAAATTTACTGCTACTCGATGAGCCTACCAACCACCTTGACTTAGAAATGCGCCATGCACTTGTTATGGCCCTGCAAGGCTTTGAAGGCGCTATGGTTACCGTATCGCATGACCGCCACATGCTGAAAAACACCGCCGATGAGTTTTACCTTGTAGACAGCGGTGAAGTAACCCAATTTGGCTACGAACTTGACGATTATTACCAATGGCTTCTTAATGCTAATAAAGCGGCTACTAAATCGGAGCAGGCCGATGAGCCAAAAGCAAACTCAGGGGTTAATAGAAAAGAGCAAAAGCGCTTAGAGGCTGAATTTAGAAAAGCCATTCAACCGCTTAAAAAGCAAATTGAGAAACTTGAAAAGCAGCTCGACAAATACGCAGCAGAGCTAAGCGAAGTGGAAGTTGCACTTGGCGATAACGAACTCTACAACGATGACAACAAAGCCCAGTTAAAAGAGTTAATTGCTAAGCAAGCCACGCTTACGCCTAAACTTAACGATATTGAAGAAGAGTTACTTATGGCGCTTGAAGAAATGGAAGAAAAAGAGCAGGCCTTTGCCGATGAACTTGCTTAACTGCGATGACTTTTGGCAATTTGCATGTGACCTTTATAGCAAAGGTGACATGCAAACGCGTCTGTTGGATTATCAAAACCAGCAAGGTAAAAATGTAAACCTGTGTTTGTTACTGTATTACCTAGACTCTCTCAAGCTAG
The DNA here is from genome assembly GCF_002632075.1 of Pseudoalteromonas sp. ESRF-bin5. Classification (NCBI taxonomy): domain Bacteria; kingdom Pseudomonadati; phylum Pseudomonadota; class Gammaproteobacteria; order Alteromonadales; family Pseudoalteromonadaceae; genus Pseudoalteromonas; species Pseudoalteromonas sp. ESRF-bin5. The sequence continues at coordinate 23,366 of NZ_NTLW01000318.1, forward strand.
CAGTTAGTCAAACTCAGCTAAACAAGCTTGAACAATCAATTTGTGAATTTGACCAGCAGGTATTGAAGCCCCTTCGTGCTACACGCGCCTATCTAAAAGCAAATCAAACCGAGATTGCAGATTACGCTGTAATTCGTAAAGAGCTGCTCAGTACTGAGCTCAAGCTCGAGAAACAACAACAACAGATGTTAGTAGAAAAAGTGAATACTTTAACATTAGAGCCTGATTCGAGGACCACTAATGTAATGCTATATGTTGGAGAGCTTTAAGCATTCGTTTTTTGCTGCAACTGCAACCCTGTTAGGGTTGCTAAAGTAATAACTAACAATGAAACAGGCAATTCTATAATGGAAGTTTCACTGAAAAAGTAAAACTCTTGCAATATCAATGAGACAGTTACTGTACCAAGCAAAGAGCCTAAAAAGTAAACATAAAATGTATATCGCCAAGCATAATTATCACTGCGATATGCCATTACACCGTATAGAAAAAAAGATAAAACACTAGAAGGCATGATTGCAATAAGAATGTAATCGCCAAGCCTCGATGATGCATAGCGCTCAAAACCAACAACAGTATTAAGTAATGTCGATAAGGCAATTTGCAGCAGCATAATCACTAAAGTGTATTTAACTATCCGTGTAATGTTCAATGCCTACCACCATTATTACTAGGTATAAAAATAAAGCTATAAAGGAAAATTATAAGCCCAAGCAGATGTTATTGCTACTAAGCTTGTAGGAACCAGCTTTAGCTGCGAATAAATTTTGCATTCCCCTCATTTACTTCTCATTCTCTCTTTGTGCAAAAAACTATTTAAATAACTGACTCACAATGAGGCATAGAGGCGCTTCGCTTTAAGAGAAAAACAAAGCCGTGATTTAGCTCAGCAAACTTACAATAAAAATTATCGCCATAAATGACGACCTACAGTAATTCATTACCTTGAAACTGCTTTTTATCATTAATTCTCGTTGGGTTTCGCTAGCTCTAGCCAACCTATTTGATCCAAATCAACTTCTTTACGACTCATTTAATAATCAGGAAAATAGCTTGATCTGGATCAGTTCAGAGCTGCAAAAATAGACCTATGATTACCCCATAGACATCAGGAGGCAATTATGGACGTATTCTTTAGAGATTTTTTTAGCGACCCAGTGTTATTTCTATCATTTGGCTTTTTAGGCGTCGTTATTAGTTTATGCCTATTTTTTGTGTATTTTTTCATGAAAAAAGTACACGACGCTGATCTGAAAGAACAACATTAAAAAATTAAGCACGACGCACAAAGCGCCTAATTAGTTATTAATTAGGCGCTTTTTATTCTTTTTGATACACTAACGCTTCGTTTTTGCAAAGTGTGTAGTATAAACATGACTCATAAGTTTAAACCCGCATGGTGGATGACCAATCGTCACGTTCAAACCATAATGCCGCGTTTTTTCCGCCCTTTTCATAATACTCGCTACGAATTAGAACAGCTTGATACACCCGACGGTGATTTTATTGAGCTTGCATGGTCACTTCCGCATAACGAAAATGCTCCTCTTGCCATTGTATTGCACGGCCTTGAAGGCAATATTAATAGCTTTTATGCCAAAGGCATGATGAAAGCGCTGAAAAAGCAAGGTTATGCCGTTGTACTCATGCACTTTAGAAACTGCTCAACAGAGGTAAACCGACTTCCCCGTGCGTACCACAGTGGTGACACAGACGACTTAGCCTTTTTTATTAATCACTTAAAACTACAATTTCCAAACAGGCTTTTATTTGCGGTTGGTTTTTCGTTAGGTGGTAATGTATTAGCAAAATATTTAGGTGAGCAAGCTCAGCGATGCCCATTAAATGCAGCAGCCGTTATATCAGCACCGTATGATTTATCATCATCAAGTGATGTAATACGCAAAAGCTTGGGTAAAATTTATCAAAAGTATTTGCTCGATCGTATGAAAAAATCGATGCAGCGCAAGTTGCCTCAAATTAAGCAGCAAATACCCATTACAACTGATGAATTAATGGACATTAATGATTTATTAGAATTTGATAATCATATAACAGCCCCTTTGCATGGCTTTGAGAATGCACATGATTATTATCGTCAAGCCAGTGCTATGCCCTACTTAAAACATATTGCTGTACCTACCTTAATCATTCATGCGAAAGACGACCCAATGCTGTCGATTAAAGCCGTGCCTAGCAAGCAAGATGTGAGTGAAGATGTTACCCTGTGCGTCTCTGAAAAAGGTGGGCACGTTGGATTTATTAGCGGTAGTAATCCGTTTAAACCCATTTTTTGGTTAGAAAAAGCCGTACCTAGCTATTTTAGCCAACACATAATAAACAAAACGAGTAACAAGCAGTAATGATTATCCCTTTTGAACAACTTGATAAAGACACACTATACAATTTAATAGAAAGCTATGTACTGCGTGAAGGCACTGATTATGGCGAGCAAGAGTTCAGTATTGAAAGTAAAGTAGCGCAAGTCAATCAGCAACTAAAAAATGGTGAAGCCATGGTGTTTTTTTCAGAGCTGCACGAATCGGTCACCATTATTTCAAAAAACGAGTTCAAAGCTATGCAAAGTGAAGAGCACCAACAAGCGTCGTATGATTAGAGTGTAATACTTGTAACTTTTTAGCTGAGCGTACACAATGGCTTTTTACCCAAAGAGCCAAAACATGATAAAACTCAGCACTCTAGTGGTAGCCGTATCACTAGCTTTAACAAACCAAGCCTTTGCAGAGCAACCTGTTAGCGCGTCAGACAAAGCGGTTAAACTTGCCAAAGACACTATTTTAATCGACACCCACATTGATGTACCTTACCGTATTCATGATAAATGGGCTGATGTAACTAAAGCGACTCAGGATGGCGATTTTGATTATCCTCGCGCAGTAAAAGGTGGCTTAAACGCGCCATTTATGTCGATATATATTCCTGCCCATTTAGAGTTTGAAGGTAAAGGCAAAAGCTATCAGTTAGCTAATCAGTTAATTGACGGGATGGAAGCGATTGCACAACGTGCACCCGCTAAATTTGCAATGGCAAGCTCTACAAACGACATAGAACAACAATTTAAAGATGGCAAATTGTCTATTGCTATGGGGATGGAAAACGGCTCCCCTATTGAAGGTGACTTAAAAAACCTTCAGCACTTTTTTGACCGTGGCGTACGTTACATCACTCTTGCACACTCACAAAGTAATCATATTTCTGACTCATCTTACGATATTCGCCGCAAATGGAAAGGCTTAAGCCCCTTTGGTAAAGAGCTGGTCACTGCAATGAATAATATGGGTATGCTGATTGATGTGTCGCATATCTCAGATGATGCGTTTTATCAGGTAATGGAATTGTCTAAAACCCCTGTTATTGCCTCACATTCATCATTGCGTAAGTACACCCCTGGTTTTGAGCGTAATATGAATGACGATATGCTATTAGCCCTTAAAAAGAACGGTGGTGTGATTCAAATTAACTTTGGTTCAAGCTTTGTTACAGCAAAAGCAGGTGCATGGGGTAAGCAACTAAAAAGTACAAAAGAGTCTGCTAAAGAACAAGGCACTAAGTTAAGTAATGATTTTGATGCGGCTTATCGCGCTAAAAATCCGTATCCTTTTGCCAGCCTTGAACAAGTGCTTGATCATATTGATCACGTTGTAGAGTTGATTGGCATTGATTATGTTGGCATTGGCTCTGATTACGACGGTGTTGGCGATTCGTTACCGATTGGCTTGAAGGATGTATCTAGTTATCCAAACTTAGTACAAGGCCTTATGGATAGAGGCTACAGCGATGGCGACATAAAAAAAATACTAAGTGGCAATACACTAAGAGTATGGAAGCAAGCTGAAGCATATGCCAAAAAACACTAAGCTGTAAAATTTGTCAGTTATCAAAAAGTTTAATTAATAGCACGGCTTAAAGTCGTGCTTTTTTATGTGTTAAGTATAATTTAACACCAAGCTACTAATAGCTGAAAACGAAACACTTTTCTTTAGGCATTAAAAAACCCGAGGCTAAGCTCGAGTTTTTTAGTATTAATTAACTTAAACGTTAACTATCACTCATTGAACGTTGCTACAAAGCACCTACGCCTGAGGTAAGAGCGCCGCCTTCACGTGAGGCAAATTGCAGGCATTAAAAAAGGCCACCTAAGTGACCTTTTTCTAACAATTAACTAAAACGTTAATTATTACTCTACGATAGTTGCTACAACACCAGCACCTACAGTACGGCCACCTTCACGGATAGCAAAACGAAGACCTTCATCCATCGCGATTGGTGCGATTAGAGTTACTGTCATCTTGATGTTATCACCAGGCATTACCATTTCTACGCCTTCTGGTAACTGTACGTCACCAGTTACGTCAGTTGTACGGAAGTAGAACTGTGGACGGTAACCTTTGAAGAATGGAGTATGAC
>NZ_NTLW01000218.1:0-19199 GCF_002632075.1 Pseudoalteromonas sp. ESRF-bin5
TATTTCATTTCTTGGATTTCATCTGCTTTTAAAACCATAGTATTAAAGCGAGTTGCAATTTCGTTTTGGCCTGCTGTTGCTACTTCGTGGTGATGTGCTTCTACTACTTGACCTAGTTCTTCAAGTACTAAACAGGTAGCTGAACGCCAATCTTGTGAAGAATCTACAGGTGAACAAGGGAAGTAACCGCCTTTAACACCTGGACGGTGACCAGTGTTGCCGCCTTCATAATCTTTATCTGAGTTCCATGCCGCTTCTACAGCGTCAACTTTGTACATTGAACCAGACATGTCTGATTTGTATTTAACATCGTCAAAAAGGAAGAACTCTGGCTCTGGGCCAAATAATACGGTATCAGCAATACCTGTAGAGCGCATGTAATCTTCAGCACGTTTAGCAACTGAACGCGGGTCGCGCTCGTAACCTTGAAGTGTAGAAGGCTCTACAACGTCACAACGTACGATTAATGTTGTTTCTTCAGTGAAAGGGTCAAGTTTTACTGATTCAGCAACAGGCATTAAAACCATGTCTGATTCGTTTATGCCTTTCCAACCAGCAATTGAAGAACCGTCGAACATTTTACCGTCTTCGAAAAAATCTTCATCAACTTGGTGATGAGGAATAGATACATGTTGCTCTTTACCCTTTGTATCAGTAAAGCGTAAATCAATGAACTTAACGTCATTTTCTTTAATAAAATCTAAAACCGATTGTGACATGTGTCCTCCAACTATTGGGTTTTATTATTGCTGCATAATTGCTTTGGGATTTATTAAGCTGATTTTGTGCCATTTTTATAACTCTATGTTTATAGGTTAAAAAAACTTAGTTGCTACAATGTGGGGCATAAAACAGCACCATTATGGTGCAGTTAAATTCCACTTTGGTGCAGGCTATGTGCACTACAATTTGTTGTTAATTTAATCGCTCAAAATCAGCATAACCTAAATGTAAAAGAGTGCCAAAAATATCGTATAAATAGTGTAAACTGCATTTTTTAAAAAATAATGGCAATTTATTTCATATAATTGTCATATATAAAACAGATACTTAGTAAAAGTATTGAGAAAGTTTTGAAAATTGTATTGGATAAACTTTCATCCATGTCATTAATGAGGGATAATATGCGCCCTTTTAAATCCTATGCTTGGACATCTCGTGAAAACGCAGATGAGTGCGTAGATCTTGCAGGATCATTGAGAATTTAATTTCTCTGAGTAAATATATGAGCATCGAACAGTTAAGAAATATAGCGATTATCGCGCACGTTGACCACGGTAAAACAACTCTGGTTGACAAACTACTTGAGCAATCAGGTACATTAGAAACACGCGGCGGTAACGAAGAGCGCGTGATGGACTCAAACGACATTGAGAAAGAACGTGGTATTACCATTTTAGCTAAAAACACAGCTATCTCTTGGAATGACTACCACATCAATATCGTAGATACCCCGGGACACGCCGATTTCGGTGGTGAAGTTGAACGCGTACTTTCGATGGCTGACTCAGTATTATTACTTGTTGATGCTCAAGAAGGTCCAATGCCACAAACGCGTTTCGTAACGCAAAAGGCATTCGCGCAAGGCTTAAAGCCAATCGTCGTTATCAATAAAATTGATAAGCCAGGTGCACGCCCAGATTGGGTTATGGATCAAATCTTTGATTTATTCGATAACCTTGGTGCAACTGATGAACAGTTAGACTTTAAAGTAATCTATGCATCAGCTATCAACGGCTGGGCAACATTAGATTTAGACGAGCCATCAGACAACATGGAACCTATGTTCAAGATGATCGTTGACGAAGTATCACCACCGGATGCAGATCCTGAAGGTGACTTCCAAATGCAAATCTCTCAGCTTGATTACAACTCGTATAAAGGTGTAATCGGTATTGGTCGTATCAAACGTGGTTCTGTTGCGACTAACCAACAAGTTACAGTTATTGGCGCTGACGGCACGACTCGTAACGGTAAAATTGGTTCAGTACAAAGCTACTTAGGCCTTGAGCGTATCGATACTGAGAAAGCTTATGCTGGTAACATCGTAACCGTTACTGGTCTTGGTGAGCTTAAGATTTCAGATACGCTTTGTTGTCCTAACAACGTTGAAGCATTACCACCACTAAGTGTTGATGAGCCTACAGTTACAATGACGTTCTCTGTAAATAACTCTCCGTTCTGTGGTAAAGAAGGTAAGTTTGTAACATCACGTAATATTCGTGAGCGTTTAGACAAAGAATTAGTACACAACGTAGCACTTCGTGTTGCAGATACTGATAACCCAGATAGCTTCCGCGTATCAGGTCGTGGTGAATTACACCTAGGTATCTTAATCGAGAACATGCGTCGTGAAGGTTATGAGCTTGCTGTATCTCGTCCAGAAGTAATATTACGTACTGTTGATGGCGTGTTAGAAGAACCGTATGAAACACTAACGATTGACTGTGAAGAAGAGCACCAAGGTTCTATCATGGAGCAAATTGGTCTTCGTAAGGGTGAACTTACTGACATGGCACCAGATGGTAAAGGCCGTATGCGTATGGACTTTATGATCCCAAGCCGTGGCTTAATCGGTTTCCAAACTGAGTTCATGACACTTACTTCGGGTTCTGGTTTACTTTACCATACGTTCGATCACTACGGTCCGCACAAAGGTGGCGAGCTAGGTGTTCGTAAGAACGGCGTAATGATTGCAAACGCAACAGGTAAAGCACTTACTAACGCATTATTTAACTTACAAGAGCGCGGCCGTTTATTCATCGGTCACGGTGTTGAAGTTTATGAAGGTATGGTTATCGGTATTCATAGCCGCGATAACGACCTTACAGTTAACGCGCTTAAAGGTAAGCAACTTACTAACGTTCGTGCATCTGGTACAGATGAAGCACAAACACTTACACCACATCTGAACTATTCACTTGAGCAAGCGCTTGAGTTTATTGCTGATGATGAGTTAGTAGAAGTTACACCTGAGAACATTCGTATTCGTAAACGTCATTTAACTGAAAATGAGCGTAAACGTGCGGGTCGTGCTCCTAAATCATAATCTATTAATTTAGAATAATGATTTTTAAAAGCCGCGGTATTGCAAAATACAGCGGCTTTTTTGTTTTTAAAGCAAGAGAAGCTTTCAGTTTTTAGTTATCAATATTGAGCTCTAAAAGCACAGCGCCTCTTGTCCTCTTGGTGAAAAATATGCTTAAAAAATATTTGCACAAAGAGAAGATAATGAGAAGTAAAAGAGCAAGCGCTAGAACAACTGATAGTTCAAAGCTTCTATTTTGTTGGTTGGTTTTTTCGTTGTGTTTCGCTGCGCTTAAACCAACCTACACGCTAACTTACATCACTTTTTTGGTAGTAAGGTGATTTTGCCAAATACATCTGCGTCTATAAATCCTCGGTTTCTGTCACCGTTCACTGGCTGTACTTCGTGTGACCCCATAAAGTGCTCGCGTGTTTCACTGCCATCGTTATCGCAATACGCGAGCATAAAGCCTATTACTTGTTTTGGCTTTAGGGTGATCGGAGTGTTATTAGCCCCTTCTTTATAATCATTCGGGTAGAGTTTTATCGCAACTTCCCAAGTAATGTTATAGGGTGCAGTGGTATTGCGTTTCCAGTTGCTAACTAAGTGGTCGGTATACAAGTGCGCTTTTTTATCAGGGCCGTAATCGGCAGCTTGGTTATCAAGGCCAATATGGTACGCTAAAGCGGTGTGGTTAAATTGGTGAATCCCGCCCGATGCATCGCTATCTATAAATATTTCAAGGGCATCGTCATCCCAATATTTATAGGTAGGGTCTGGGTGTGTGTCTATTAAAACATCATCTACAATATCGGCTTGTAGGTATAAGAATTTTTCATCCCATAATAAGCGATAGCGGCCTTTAAAATCGGCATCGTTTGAAGGCAATGTACCATCCATTAAATGTGGCATATCGTGCCAAGCAGCCTTATCCCATGCGCTTTCAGATACGCCGTCAATATTAATAGGGGTTGACGTATATTTAACATCAGCAGCCATTACTTGGCTGCTGATCACTAAGCTCGTGGCTAACAGTACTTTTTTCATTAATTGTTCCATTAATTAAAGTTGGCTTAGCTTGGCTTAAGTTAACAATAAAAACAATAATACATGTGAATTTTAACTAATAGCACCTGTAATGCTGCCTTTTAACGCTACCATTAATAAGTGGGCACTTTCGCCAGACATTTTAAATGGATTAAAATCAACAGAGCCTGAAAATTTCAGACTCAGTGATTGGGTTACTCTAGATTGTGGAACATAACCCATAGACCACTTTTCAAATTCTCTTTCTGGAATTTGGGTATAGTTAAGCATAATTACATTGTGGTGACGTTTGTCGTTTAATATTTGTTGATAGGTATTATTTACTGCGGTTCTGGAGCCTTCAAGGCACTGTAAAAAGTATTCGTTACTAAAGCAAAGCATGCAGGTAACATGTGTTTTTACATTATAGGTACGAGCACTTTGTAAAATACTTTCTATATCTTTTGGGCCAAAGCCGTCTGAAATTTTGCTTGCGTAAATTAGTCGTACTAGAAACATAATAACCCCACATTGCTTAGTTAATTAAAGATAGTTCAGCTAGAGGGTTATTACGAATTATGTTGATGTATTTCAGCTGGTGGGCAATTTAAAATTTAATACTTTCACCTTCATTTAAAATATAAAGCGGCACGGGTGATTTCATTGTTTCATGCATGTGTAATAAACGTAGTAAAGCTGAATGACTACTTCGGTCGCCCATTTTCCATGATGAGTTACCGTACCCCCACGGTACCATGACTTTACAGTTAAGCTCGTGTGCGGCCTTAAGAGCATCTTCTGGGGTTGTATGAACATAACGATACCACTTGGGATTATCTTCGCTGTAGTAAGAGGCTATCGGCATTAAGCACACATCAATATCGCCATACTTTTGCTGAATATCGCTAAAGTGTTTGGAGTAGCCGGTGTCGCCTGCAAAAAATAAGGTGCTGCCATTTTGTTCAAGTAGCCAGCCATTCCATAAGTCTTTATCGTTGTCTTCGTAAATAAAGGGTACTAATAAACGGCTGCTAAAGTGATGCGCTGGTAGTGCATGAATGGTTAAATCATCAATTTTAGTTTTTGCATACCACGCCATTTCGCTAATATTAAGTCCTGCGTTTGGAAAGTTATCTGCCATGCCTAATGGTGCTAAGTAGCGAGGTTGATTACCTATTTCTTCTATGTCTGATTTATTAAAATGATCGTAATGAATATGCGAATACATAATGGCATCTAGGTTTTTAAGTTCGCTTTGAGTAAGCCAATCACCAGGTTGTCTATAAAACCCAGAGGCAAGCTTAAATGCTAAATCAACGGGTGAGTCAAACTGCTCTTTTACGGGGTCGAACACTACATGCTGTCCATTTGGTGTTTGGATCATAAAGCCAGCATGGCCTAACCAGCGTATATTAAAGCCAAGGTTTAGCTGTGGCTTTAATTGCTCAGCGTTAAATGTGCAATTTTCAGCAGTGGTTTCGCATATTACATTCGGGTGTTGTGGGTAGCAGTCAGCTTCACAAGTAACCGGATAGGTTTTATCGCCCGCATAAAGGTTGTGATAACGCCCTTCACGCTCACCTGATTCATGAATTGGCGTTATGCTGTCTTGCCCAGCAATTACATTTACAGTGTTTGCGCTGCAGGCGGCTAAAAAGCTTGAGGTAATAAGTAAGCACAGAGTATGTAATTTCATTTCGACTGTTGTTATTGTTTTAAAGAAATTAAAGCTTATCAAAAGCTATTTATTAAACAATGTGTTAATCGTAACAAAAAATAATCACAAAAAAGCCCGTTAAGATTAACAGGCTTTTAGAGTTGTTATAAAAATAGCATTATTAGGCTTTGTTCATTTGCTCAATAAACTTATTTGAATCGGCGATTGACTTGTTCATGTCGTTCATCAGTATCTGAATGTCGCGTTTAAGGTTAGTAAATTCACCTTTTATAGCAGCAACTGCCTGTGCATTTAAATTATGCTTTAAGTACAAAACGTTATCTTTTAGTGATGATAGTACTGGTTCCATTTTACTTTCAGCACTGCGCATAGAACGAAGAAGCTGATCAAATTGGCGCTTAGTGGCATTAAGTTTTTTACTGCTTTCGCGTTTTAACGAAGCGCTTTTGTACTGTTCTAATTCATCGCTCCACTCGTCAAACAAGGCTTCAGCAACATCCTCTACTTTATTGATATTGGTAGTAACGTCGTCTGCGGCTTTAAGGCTTGATTCGTAATCGTCATTTAGTTGATTGTAAGCATCTTGGAGCTCACCGCCATCAAAATTAATTAGTGTAGTTAAACGCTCAAGCGCTGACTGAAACTCTTCTTGAGATTCTTCTTGTGACTCTTTGGTTTCTTCTACGCGGTCAATAAGAATGTCACGTTTGTGAACACCTACTTTTTCCATTGCAGAATAGTAAGCTGATTGACACCCAGATAATGCTAACGTTAGGGCAAGTATTGATGCGCTTAACAGTGTTTGTTTTTTCATTTGATTCCCTATTTACGTGTAAGTGCTGTAAATTCCGGTGCTGATTGTTATGATAATCAAAACTCGATAAGCACAAGTCAATTGTATGAATGATAAGCTCTCCCATTACAAACAGCAAGTTAAGTCCTTTATGCGCCAGCAACCCGGTTGGTGGATGCAATATATTAATCGTTGTATAGACGATCAAATTACAGTCAATGCTGGTTACCTTGCTTACGTAACTCTGCTTTCATTAATACCGCTTATCGCTGTAGGGGTTGCAATATTTTCAGCGTTCCCGGGGTTTGAATCGACTCGTATGGAAATAGAAAGCTTTTTGTTTACTAACTTTGTGCCGACCTCTACGGATGTGATTAGAGAGCATATTAGCTCCTTTGCAGGCAATGCCAATCAAATGACTGCAGTGGGTATAGGTTTTTTAGCCGCTGTTGCCTTACTTTTAATACGTAATGTAGATGCAACACTTAATCGCATTTGGCGTATTAAGAAAAAGCGCCCAATGATGATTTCATTTGCAGTGTATTGGATGGTACTGAGTTTAGGCCCAGTGTTACTGGGGGCAAGTATTGGTGTAACTTCATACATTGTTTCTTTGGTATCGTTTGCTGATCAAGGTATTCCGGGGTTTAGTGGATTTTTATTAAAATTACTTCCCTATGGAATTTCGATGATGGGCTTCATCATGCTTTATACCTTAGTGCCAAATACACGCGTATCGTTTAGAGCCGCTGTGCCAGGGGCATTGTTTGCTGCACTTTTATTTGAGCTAACAAAAAAAGGGTTTGCACTTTATATTAGCCACTTTCCTTCATATGAGGTTATTTACGGTGCGGTAGCAACAATTCCTATTTTATTTGTGTGGGTGTATTTAGCGTGGGTAGTTGTACTTTTGGGCGCCGAATTTACGGCGTGTATTAGCCCAAATGATATTGAGGATACCCCAGAAATAGAACTGGAAGAAGAACCTAAATCAAAGGATATAAGTTAAATGCAAGGGCTAATACAGCGCGTAAAACACGCAAAGGTAGAAGTTAACAACCAGGTAATTGGGCAAATAGAGCAAGGTATTTTACTTTTGTTAGGTGTTGAAAAGGCAGACGATAAAGGGGCAGCTGATAAGCTTTTACATAAAGTCAGTAATTACCGAATTTTTACCGACGAAAACGATAAAATGAATCTAAGTTTAAAGGACATGGGTGGTGAATTATTAGTTGTTTCGCAATTTACGTTAGCCGCAAATACCAAAAAAGGGATGCGTCCGAGCTTTTCATCGGCAGCGACCCCAACCCAGGCTAATGAGTTGTATGTGTATTTTGTAGACCAAGCCAAAGCGCTGGGAATTAGAGTCGCCACCGGTGAGTTTGGTGCCGACATGCAAGTGAGTTTATGCAACGATGGACCGGTTACGTTTAACTTATCTGTTTAGGGTGTTGTTTACTAATGACCACTATATGGTTAACGTAACCTGAAATTTTTTGAGGGTATACAGTATAACCAAATACATCGAATAATAGCTTTTGGAGCTGTTTTAACTGTGAGTTGTGTTGCGATAAAAAGTTAATAAATAGTTTGCCGGTAGTGTTAAGTGCTGCGTGAATTTTTTCATAAAATGCGTGCTCAAATAAAAATCGGGGCGCATCTATCTGGCAGAATAAATCTAATATAACCCAATCTATATCACGCGCAGTAGTAAGTACCACCTGCGCATCATTGCATAGTAAGTTTTCGTTACTGCTTGATGCAAAAAACTGCGAATAACATGCCAATATGCCTGCATTTTTTTCAACTGACGTTATATTTACTTGAGGGTGTTGCTTAAGTAAATAGTTACGAATAGCCCCACCGCCTAATCCAAGTTCAAGCACGTTATTAGGTGGTGGCAGTGTTTGCCATTGCGCTGCTAAATATTGCAAATGAGGGAACAACAGAGTTCGTGGATTATTAACGTCGATAATGGATTGCAACGTGTTGTTTATTAACAGCCAGCGTAAATTACCATGCTCGCGAACTTGAATGTGATCGCCATTTACGTTTTGCCAATAAAGTAGCGTTCCTTCATTTTGGCTGTTTTCAATAAAATGACTGTTAATTAGGCCTGTTGAGGTATCAATGTATGTGGTCATGGTATTTAGCATAAACCAGCTTTAGTAAAGCGCAATGGGATCTGTCATTAATTTTTTACGTATTTTAAAAGCTTCACCAAAGTCGTATTTGCAGTTTTGTTAAGATGGAGTATGGTATTTGCCATCAACAGGTTGAGGCCTTTTTAAATTTTTACATGCGGCTTTTACAGCAACAGGAGTAAGTATGTTTCAGGTAAGTACCCCACAAAGTAGCGAAGATTGGCAAGCTTATTATCAATTACGCTGGCAGGTTTTACGCGCGCCTTGGGGTGAACCAAGAGGTTCTGAACAAGATGATTTAGAACAAGACGCTGAACACCGCTTTATAAAAAATAAAGAGGGTGACGTATTAGGTGTGGCTCGATTACATTTTAATAACCACGAGCAAGCTCAGGTTCGTTATATGGCTGTGGCTGAAGATAACCGAAATCAGCATATTGGTAGTCGCCTGTTACATGATTTAGAAAAAATAGCGTGGACACAAAATGCCGATGAACTGGTGTTATTTGCACGTGAGCGAGCGCTTGAATTTTATAAGCGTCATGGGTACGAATTAAAAGAAAAAGCGCACTTGGCGTTTGGTGACGTACAACATTATAAAATGGTTAAGCAAAAACCGAGTGAGCCGGGTTGGTTCCGCCATCCAAATTGGACTCAAGTACTGCAAAATATCTGGCGAGAATCAATTCCTATTAGTGATGCAATGGGCATTAAGGTAGAAAGTTACACAGATTGGCAATTTACAACCAGCGCTGATTTAGACGCTAATTTAAATTTACATAACACCATGTTTGCTGGTTCTATTTATAGTTTAGCCACATTAACTGGCTGGGGCGCAACGTATTTGGCGCTCAAAGAAGCGGGACTTGAAGGTAGCATAGTTTTAGCCGATGCGAGTATTAAGTACTTAAAGCCACTCAATACAGATCCGCGTGGTTGTGTAGATTTACAAGCGTGTAAAGGAAAATTAAGCGATTTAGAAGCCGATGGTAAAACAAGTTATGTGGTACCGGTAACCATTTATGATGGTGACAACGTAGTTGCTGAGTTTGAAGGTGTGTTTGCAGTAAAAAAATAACGAGTAATTTTTAATTAAAAAAGCCAAGCACTTAATAATTAATGCTTGGCTTTTTTATAAGCTGATTTTACAACAAATCAGTTAATAATATACCTACACCTATACGTTCAACATCAGCGTTATAATCAATTAAGCTTTCACCGTAGCCGTTAAAGTATTGCGCGTAGCCACGAACGCGGCCCCACAAAGGAAATGACCAATCAAGCTGAAGTGCACCACGATTGTCTGAATTTAAGTTATTACGAGTCATAAAGCTAAATTCATGATCGTGATATCGATATGCACCGCTAAATTCAAAGTACCCCATGTATTTGTAAATATCAGGGTTATCATCCCCTTTTGCATCTAGCAGGTTTTCTTTTTCGTCTTCAGCTATGCGATACCAAGGTTTAAAGCTAAAAACAAAGCCTCGGTTTTCCCATATGAAGTCGGCGTAAATACGGTTCCACGAGCGTGAGTTTGGTTGGCTTCGACCATTTGACTGGTGTGAAATACCTAACACAATAGCCATTTCATCGCCCCAAAGTACGTTTTCTGGATCCAGGTAATTTATCCAAAAAATTTCAGGCTCATAGTTGGTTTCACGAAATGGCGATGAAATCTCTGAGTTATAAATTTGCCAATAGGACTGCAGCGTAAAACCAAAATACAAGGCTTGGTCTTCGTCAGAAAATTCGTCAAACAAGGGAACCTTGATTGAAAGTTGATATTTTGCTTCTAAGTTATCGAGCGTATCACCATCTTGTTCATCGGTGAGCTCATCAAAACGGTCAAAAGGGCGATCGTTAGGATGCGATACGTATGATAATGGCAATATGTAATTTCGTTTGTGGGGTGTGATTACATTACGATTTTTTTTACCAACCTCTTCACGTGCTTGGCGTTTATCGAGTGCGGTCAGTTGTTTGTTTTCTTCCAGTGCAGAACATTTTTTACGAAGCTCATCGAGTGTTTGCTTGCCATCGCCCCCAATCACTTCATTCAAAATACATTGCTTAACGAGTTCTATACTGCTGTCTTGCTCGTTTGTTTGTACTTCGTCTTGCGCAAATGCTGCGGTACTTAGTAAAGCTGAAAGGGTGATCCAGTGGCGCCAGCTCATTGTAATTCCTTGTGAGTATTGGGTAGGTTGTGATTTATTTTATTATAACGCTTTTTACATTAGGTACAGTGAACTTTTACTGAACTGTTTACATTACGTTAAAGGCGGTACTAACAGATCAAAAGAAAAGCGGCCAAAGCCGCTTTATCTAATGTACATTAACTTAGGAGATTAATGTACTCTCACGCAATGAGAAGGGTGAGCTATAGCTCAAATACGTTTGTAAAAAATTTATACAACTCAGTGCCTTGATTAACGCTTGCTGAGGCAAAGTGCAAAATAGCGATAGCATCGCAATCAAGAGTCAGCGTTTGTAATGGTTGTTCACTTAGATAGCGTTCCATACGTAAAATATGTGCGATGGGCTCGCCTGCTTTAATATGACCACCAAGTGGTGCTACATATTCAACCATGCCGCCAATAGGGGCGTAAAAGGCAAAGTAGTCATCTAGGTTACACGCATAGCGAGTTATATTAGCTGGTTTATGCGGTGCATCTACTAATACGTTCTTATGATTTAGGTAGCATAATATGCTCTTTGCATCGTTGAGTGCTTCTTTTAAATCTATTTTTTCTTGGCTACCTAGCTCAACTGTAAAGGCTTCTACCTGCACGTTGAACGAACGCCCTTGCGCGCTAAGTGCATTACTTAAGTGCCACCATGGGCAAAAGCTAGCTTCATCCATAGCGCCATCAAAGTCGCTTGGGATCAGCAGTACATGTTCAATATTAAAATAACGAGCACTGTCTGTTGCATAGGTTGGGCAATATAAATGCTTACTTGAAATAGGGCCTGTGTGTAAATCGAGCACTATGTCGGCTTGGTGCGCAAGCTTTTGCAGGTTAAGCGCAATGCGTTTACCGGTATTGAGTAAATATGCGGGGCCGTTAAGTTTGGTGTCTATTTCATCAAGCAAGGCTTGTTTAAAGTTATCTTTTAAAGCTGCATCGTCGTACTGGCTATGATCTTTGGCAAACTGGGTGACTAAATCACTATTGTAGTGATACATACGGTTCCAGTTAGTGCCAGTAATAGGGTCGAATCGGCCAAGGGTAAACTCCCCTGATTTTTGATTGCAACCAATAGGGTTAGCATATGGTACTAAGGTAATGTCGCCTTTTAAATTGAGCTGTTTTAACTGCTCTAGCAGCTGAAAAATAACCGCGTTACCTTGTACCTCGGCGCCATGCATGTTGGCTTGAATATACACGCTTGGACCTGTGCCGTCGCCTTTTAAGCGATACACCGGGATAGTGAGAGGCAAGCCATTTGCTACTTCCCCTACTACAATGTTTTCTTGGCTAATGGGTGTTGTTATGCTCATGTTTATTACCTTAAGTAGTGACTGGCATCTTCTGCTTGGCGTACACAGGTGAGCTCGCCATTTTGTAACACGTATTCTGCAGCTAGTTCATGGCATAAAAAATAGGGCATGCTTTCGGTAAAACCATAGGCGCCACATTGGCTAAACACCAGCCAGTCTTGCTCGTTTAAATCGCTTGGTAGGGTATGCTCGCCTAAGCAATCAAGGGCAGTACATAATGGGCCATATAGGCTCATTGCTTGTTCTGGCGCCGTTGATTCGCGCAATAACGCCGCAGGAAAATCTTGGCTTGTAACAGCAGGACGCAATAAGTGGTTAATACCACCGGTTAAAATAACTTGCTGTTGGCCGTAGTTTTGTTTGCACTCTACTACGGGGTTAGCATAATGACCGCATTCGCCTACAGCGTAGCGGCCAAGCTCCATCCAAAGCTCGTCTACACCCGCCTCTTTTTTAATTTTAGCAAGCGCGGCTATAAGGCCATCCCACTCAAGGATTGTCTCGTTTTGTGTATAAGGAATGCCTAAACCGCCGCCTAAATCGAGAATTTTAAGGTTTATATTTAAGTTATTAGCCAAGGTGGTAAGCGGTGCAATCATTTGCGACCACAGCTCGCTTAGCTTTTGCGTGCTAAGCATGTTGCCCCACTGAAAAATATGCAGGCCATCAAAATTAAGTGCTGGGTAATCGCCAGTATTGAGCGCTTGCCATTCATCACAGCCAAGCCCAAACGGAGTTAGGCTGTCGCCGCCTAGTGGGTTTTTTTCACCTTCAGGCCAGCGTAGTTGCACACGCAATAAAACTTGCAGCTGCGTATTTTGCAGCTGCGCTTGTTGGTTTAACCAACGCACTTGATTGAGGCTTTCGGCAACAAAAATACGTACGCCGCGCTCAATAAAGTGTTTAATTTGTTTAGAGCTCTTTGCAGGCCCTGTGTTGAGCACGCGCTGCGAACTAATACCTTGTGCAAGGACTTGTTCAAGTTCACCTTTACTTGCTACGTCAAAGTTAAAGCTTGCGCTATCTAAGCTTTGAATAATCTTAGAAAGCGGGTTCGCTTTTACTGCATACCAAAGTTTTACATCGGTTTGCGCAACTAAGCGCGTAAGGTGTGCGTTTAGTTTATCTAAGTCGTAAACAAAAAAAGGAGTATCAAGCTGCTGTGTAAGCGTATTAACAGCGGTTTTGATTGGCGTGCTCAAAAAGCTCATTATCGTAAAACCTCTTCTAG
The DNA here is from genome assembly GCF_002632075.1 of Pseudoalteromonas sp. ESRF-bin5. Lineage (NCBI taxonomy): Bacteria > Pseudomonadati > Pseudomonadota > Gammaproteobacteria > Alteromonadales > Pseudoalteromonadaceae > Pseudoalteromonas > Pseudoalteromonas sp. ESRF-bin5. The sequence continues at coordinate 13,406 of NZ_NTLW01000218.1, forward strand.
CAATAATGATGCATCGCTCTGTTCGTCGCGGTATTTAACAATTAACGCACACGACATGCTTAAGCCTTGCTCACGTGCCCATTCGTTAGACGCCGGGCGAGAGCCAGGTATTACAATTGCGTATTCTGGAATTGGCTCGCCTTTATCTAGCTGACGCTCGTTAACGCAGTCGTATACCGGAATGGTTGCAGATAAGCGCACGCCTGGTGCAAGTACCGCGCCTTTTTTAACCACTACGCCTTCAACAATGACACAACCTGCGCCAATAAACGCATCGTCCTCAACCACAACTGGGCTTGCCCCGATTGGCTCAAGTACACCGCCAAGTTGAACGGCTGCGCTCAAATGTACGTTTTTACCTACTTGTGCACACGAGCCCACTAACGCGTGGCTATCAACCATAGTGCCTTCGTCGATGTATGCGCCAATATTTACGTACGCTGGTGGCATAATAATAGTGCCTTTAGCTACGTAGGCACCACGACGAACGCTTGAACCACCTGGTACCATACGCACGCCGTCGTCAGTGCTAAACTCTTGCGGTGCAAGGTTGTGCTTGTCAACAAACCCGCCTGCAAACTCGGTGTTAGTGCCATTTTTAAAGGCTTCTAAAATGCCTTGTTTTACTTCTACGTTAGCTTCCCATTGGCCGCTTTCGTTTTGTGATGCTGCGCGTACTGCGCCGGATTCTAAATTATTTAGTAGTTCTAACCAGCTCATTATAAAAACCTGTATTTAATGCCAAGATAAAATGGTGTCGTTTGCAGTGGTAATGCAATCGGTTTGCGTTAACTCAAGATGCGTTAAAGGCGGGCGCAGCAACGGGCTACTTAAGCGGCCTTGTTGGTGCATTAGCACTTTAACGGGAATAGGGTTTGCTACAGCAAATAGGCTATTAATAGCGCGAGTCCACTGAGCAAATAAATTGGGGTGTTGGCCACTTAAGCTGCGTTTTACAAATTCGTGTGTTTGCAAAGGCCACGCGTTTGCCGCAACCGATACTAAGCCTTTTGCACCTGCTTGGGCAAAGTAGGGCATAAGTGCATCGTCGCCACTGTATAGCGCTAAATTAGGCGCGGCTTGTCGGTATGCTTCAAATTGGGTGATGTTGCCACTGGCTTCTTTTAAAGCCCACAGTTTAGGGTGCGCTTTTAAGTTTTCAATGGTTTCGATAGGAATGCTTACACCGCTGCGCCCAGGTACGTTGTACAACATACACGGATGCGCGCTTTCGTTTAACAAGCTTTCGTACCAAAGAGTTTGACCTACAGCCCCTGGTTTTGCATAAAGAGGCGAGCCTAATAAGTAGCTGTGAATAGGTAATTGGTTACAGTAGCTAACCCATTCTTTTTGTTGAGCTAAATTACTACCACCAACAGCAACCATAAGCGGTACACTGGGTTTTAATTGGCACACATGCTCAACAATCGCTTGTTGCTCTTTAAGCGTAAGGGCTAAGCCTTCACCTGTACTACCGAGCAGTAAAATACCGTTGTGTGCTGCTTCTTGTTCGCTAACAAGTGTTGTGAGCGTGTCGTAGTCAACATTACCTTGTTGATCAAACGGCGTAACAAGCGCTGTCCACAGTGCGTAGTCGTCTAAATTGAAATTATTGATCATCTCTTACGAACCTATAAGGTGTTCGAGATATTAAAGGGGCTTTATGATGTAAGCCGCATTAACGTCGTTCGAACAGTATTCGAAGAGCGAATGGGCTTAAAATAATAGGGCGCACGGCCTTATTATTTAAGACCAGAAGCTCTCCACCAAACTAATAAGCTGTTTTAAAACAGCTATTGGTGACAGTCGCTAGGATTCAACCTAGTCGCCCGAAGTAATTGCTTCGCAAAAGCGTTTACCTCTCGGCGGTATTCCCCTCACGTATGCTCACTGGAGTTTGCGCTCCTAACATACGCTACCTGAATAACGCACCTCTTCTAGCCCTTTGTATTTTGTTTAACCGCAAAAGGTTTAACAAAATACAATTTAAATAGGGTAATTGCGGCGATTAAAACATTTTAGCCGTCTAGGTGTCAAGTTGCAGGATACAGATTAGTTCATCGAAAATGTGGGTGGTTACGTATTGGCTGCTTTTCTCGTAAACTAACCCTATGAGCAGCGAGGTATTTAATAAGTATGGAAAAATTTAGCGATATTTATAAGCGAGCAGTAGAGCGAAAAGGCTCTGAAAAAATGCTTAAGTTATTACTCGCAAAACCCTTATCTAAAAAAGCATTAAGCACGTTAAGTGACGACGATTGGCTTGAAGAATTTACCCGAAAAGTTTTTCAAAGTGGTTTTTACTGGTCGGTAATAAACAGCAAATGGCCGGGCTTTAGAGAGGTTTTTTGGGAATTCAGTGTTGATAAATTATTAATGATGCCGCCCGATATGCTCGAGCAAAAAGCGAGTGATGAGCGTATTATTCGTAATTATAAAAAGGTAAAAACAATTCCTGAAAATGCCTACATGATCCACGAAATAGCACAGCAACATGGCAGTTTTAGCAAGTTCGTAGCTAACTGGCCAAGCGATGACATTATTGGTTTATGGGCATATTTAAAAAAACACGGCGCCCGTTTGGGTGGAAATACTGGCCCGTATGCCTTAAGAGCGCTTGGTAAAGATACTTTTTTACTTTCGCGAGATGTAGAAAGTTACCTAAGGGCACATAAAATTATTGATGGTGGGCTGCAAACTAAAAAATCACTCACTGCTGCGCAGGCATTTTTTAACGAAATGCAAAAGCAAAGTGGTTTAAGTATGCAAGAGCTAAGTTTAATTGTGGCCTATGGTGTGGGTGACAATCGCGTAGGTATACGTCAACAGTCAGGAAATTAACCATGAAACTAGTGTCGAGATACACAGACATAGCAGATAATTTCGCAGTAGAAGATCAACCATCAAGCGTTGCAGCTCCGCAACTGCTTTTGTGGAACGAAGCGTTAGCACAGCAGTTTAATATAGGTGTTGAGCCGCAGCTGCGTCCTAGTACCTTTGCAGGCAATGAATCACAGCAAATAAAGTCGGTAGCGCTTGGTTATTCTGGGCACCAGTTTGGTCACTTTTCGCCGCGCTTGGGTGATGGGCGAGCACATTTGCTTGGTGCTATAAATGATGATAAAAATCAGCTGTGGGATATTCAGTTAAAAGGCTCAGGCGCCACGCCTTTTTCAAGAGGAGGCGATGGGCGATGTGCACTAGGCCCCGCTATTCGCGAGTATATTATGAGTGAAGCTATGCACGCATTAGGTATTCCCACTACTCGTTGTTTGGCTGTGGTTGGTACCGGCGAAGCGGTTTACCGTAATCCGCCTCAACCAGGGGCTGTTGTTACTCGCCTAGCAAGCAGCCATATTCGTGTTGGCTCGTTTCAATACTTAGCAACCCAAGGCGATGCTGAGGGATTAAAAAAATTAGCTGATTTAGCAATTAAATGCCATTACCCTGAAATAACGAGTGAAGGCCCTGAGCGGTATATCGCTTTTTTGACAGCAGTCATTAGCAATCAAGTGAACTTGATTATTAATTGGATGCGCGTTGGGTTTGTTCATGGCGTTATGAACACCGATAACACGCTCGTAAGTGGCGAAACTATAGATTATGGCCCGTGTGCAATGATGGATAGCTTTGACTTTGACACCGTATTTAGCTCTATAGACAAGCAAGGCCGCTACGCTTTTGGTAATCAGCCAAATATGGCGAGTTGGAATTGTGCTCGCTTAGCTGAAAGCCTTATCCCATTAATTAGCGATGATGAAGAAAAAGCTGTGTCATTACTTACTCCAGTTATACATCATTTTTCAGAGCAATTTAATACTCAATTTACAGTAATGTGGAGCCAAAAATTAGGCCTGGCTGGTGCAAAAGAGGGCGACAAAGATCTTGTTTCTGAGCTACTAACATTATTGCAAGCACATCATCTTGATTACACCAATACTTTTGATGCACTGACGGAGTTTGTGAATGGCAATGCAACTATTCCAAAAGAATTAATTGAGTGGGCGAATAAGTGGCAAAGCCGAACAAGTAAAGATAGCTACAAAACCATGCGAGCAGCCAATCCACGTATAATTCCGCGAAATCATATAATTGAAACAATATTAGCTGAATATAATGAGCTTGGTTCAAGTAAACTGATGAGCCGTTTTGTAAAAGTAGCTAATAAACCGTACCTGTTCAGCGATGATATGGCCGAATTTCAAGAGGTGCCGTCAAATGATACCGACTATAAAACTTTTTGTGGTACTTAAGTGTTGTAAAAATAGATAAGTTAATGATTATAAATAACGATATTTTAGCACAGAGATGTTCATTGATTGAGCAAAGCAAATTCCGGTGTTACTATCTAAACTATAAAGATAAGTTAGTTTCATTGTGAGCAAGAACAATCAATTGAGTTGTCTTTGTGTCTTCTGCATATTATCGATTTATATAATCAACTAGTTGGTTTCTAGCTAGGTAAAGTTTTAAATTTCACCTAAACTGATTTGTTGGATATCGTTATATCGCATTGAAAAAAATTATAAACTTTATTTTTCGTTAAGTATTGATTAACAAAAGTTGAGTTAGTCTGTATAAAACTCAGTGAGCTAGTACTTAATTAGCCACAATTTATTAGTTGTTAAAATGGGAAGAAAACAATGAAATTAAAATCACTAACTATTGCAATTGCGTTAGCTGCAACTAGCGTATCTACATTTGCTGCTGACAAGCAAGAAGGTTTCTACATTGGCGCATTTGGCGACTACTACGATGCGTCTTGGGAAAATATGAGCGCACAAGCTGGTCTTGACGTAAACGAGTCGACTGGCTTTGGTCTTGAAGCGGGTTACCGCTTCAGTGATTTTTGGAGTGCTCGTTTAGAGTATGCAGATCTTGATTTCAATGCATTCGACAAAGCCGCTGGTAACCGTAACAACATCGACGGTAGCCGTTTTGGTATTGATGCGCTTTACCATTTAGATGGCGGTCCTTTCTACGGTTTAGTTGGTATTAAATCAATGGACGTTGTTGATGACAACACGTTCTTAAATGCAGGTGTTGGTTACAGACACTTCATTACTGACAACTTATTCGCTAACGTTGAAACTGCTGTATACCAAGGTATTGATAAAGGTTACACAGATGTTGGCGCTAAATTAGGTATTAACTATTTCTTTGGACAAAACACTATGCCTGCTGAGCCGGTACAGCCTGCGCCAGAGGTTGTTGAAGTTATGGTTGAGCCAGTAGACAGCGACAATGACAATATTTTAGATGCTGATGACAAGTGTCCTAATACACCAATGACAGATGCTGTTGATGGTACTGGTTGTACTTTATATGAAGATAAAGAAGTAACTGTGAGCTTATTAGTAACGTTCCCTAACGACAAAGCTGCTGTATCACAGCGTTACTTAGACGACATCGATCAAGTTGCATCTTTCTTAAAAGATTACCCAGATACAACAGTGCTTTTAGAAGGTCATACTTCAGCAGTAGGTAAAGCGACTTACAACAAAATGCTATCTAAAAAGCGTGCTGATTCGGTAGCTAAGCAATTAATAGCTGACGGTATTGCATCTGACCGCATTACTACGGTAGGTTTAGGTGAAGAGCGCCTTAAAAATGAAGCTAACACAGCCGCTGCACACGCAGAGAATCGTCGTGTTGAAGCGCACATCAAAACAATCAAAACAGTAAAAGTTTTACGTTAATAGATTATTTTGATTATAAAAACCCAGCTTATGCTGGGTTTTTTTATGGCCGCTATTTATGCTTGTCTACCTAAATAGTAATGATTATTACTTAA
>NZ_NTLW01000059.1:0-12744 GCF_002632075.1 Pseudoalteromonas sp. ESRF-bin5
ACAACCGAGTCGGGCTTAGAAAAAAAGGTAGAAGGTAAAGCGGCTGGTGCAACAGGCTGGATAGTAAAGCCATTTAATCCTGAGCAGCTACTAGCGGTGATTAAAAAGGTTATTCGTTAGTCAAGGAGCGCAAAGTGAGTATAGATTTAAGTCAATTTTTTGAAGTTTTCTTTGAAGAGAGTTTTGAAGGCCTCGATACCATGGAAGCTGAGCTTTTAAACTTAGTACCCGGTGAGGAAGACTTAGAAACTATTAACACTATTTTTAGAGCCGCTCATTCAATAAAAGGGGGGAGTGGGACATTTGGTTTTTCATCGGTGTCTGATTTTACTCATGTACTTGAAACCTTACTGGACCAAATTCGTCAAGGCGAGCGCACCCTGACAACCGAGCACGTTAATTTATTACTTAAAGCGGTTGATTGCCTTCGTTCGTTACTGGCTGGATTGCAGGCAGAGCAAGAGCCCGACTTAACTGAAGCCGATACACTACGAGCACAATTTGAAGAAGTGCTAGGAATAAATAGCACAACGCAAGAGTCCAACATTCAAACGTCTGATAGTCAGTCTGATAGCGATACATACCAAATAGACTTTAAGCCTCATCATCACTTATTTAAAACAGGTAATGAACCACTCATTATGATTAGTGAGCTTGAGCAGTTAGGCGAGTTAGATACCACCGTTTTTTATGATGAAGTCCCTGAAATAACCAATTTGAGTAGTGATGAGTGCTTTTTACATTGGCGTTTTTTCTTAAATACCAGTCATGGTGAAAGCGCAATTAAAGAGGTGTTCGAATGGGTCGAAGATGACGCTGATATTACCATTGAATTGTGTGGCGGCCTGTTTACTGATGAGTTACCCGCTCCTGAAAATGACAGTAGTACAGTAGCTCAAGAGCCATTAATCCAAGAGCCAAAGCAGGCGGAACAAGCTAAGCCCATAAAGCCAACCTCTGCTAATACGAATAAAAAATCAACAACACCCGAGTCGACTTCTATTCGCGTTGGGATAGATAAAGTTGACTCATTAATAAACATGGTGGGTGAGCTTGTTATTACTCAAGCTATGCTTAATCAACTTAGCGAGCAAGACATTACGCCAGCAACAATTACGGCATTGCAAGAAGGTTTAGCGCAACTTGCGCACAACACTCGCGATTTACAAGAAAACGTAATGCGTATCCGCATGTTGCCAATTAATTTTGTATTTAGCCGTTTCCCACGTTTGGTGCGCGACATTGCGCAAAAGCTAAATAAACAGGTTGAATTAAAGCTGATAGGCGAGCAAACCGAATTAGACAAAACCGTGATGGAAAAAATTTCTGATCCTATGGTTCATTTGGTTAGAAACTCATTAGATCATGGCCTAGAAACGGTTGATAAAAGACTGCAAGCCGGAAAAGATCCAGTAGGAACGGTCACTTTAAATGCATTTCACCAAGGCGGAAATATTGTTATTGAAATAATGGATGATGGGCAAGGGCTAAACACTAAAAAAATTCAAGAAAAAGCCATTGCTAACGGACTGATCTCTGCCGACAACCACCTTAGCAATGAGGAAATAAACGAGCTTATATTTATGCCTGGTTTTTCCACTATGGATGAAGTGAGTGACTTATCTGGCCGTGGTGTTGGTATGGATGTAGTTAAGCGTAATATTCAGTCATTAAATGGCTCTGTAGAGGTTACATCCGCGCCAGGTGTAGGATCAACGTTTACAATTAGATTACCGCTTACACTGGCTATTTTAGATGGCCAATTAGTTAAAGTGGCCCAGCATACCTATATTATTCCGCTTATTTCTATTGTTGAATCGCTGCAAATTGATATTGCCAAAGTAAGCCGTGTAGGCAAAAACCTAGACGTACTTAGATTGCGTGATGAATACATTCCAATTTTAAGGCTCTACGATATTTTTAATCATGATAACGCCATTGAGTCTCTTGATAAAACCCTGCTTGTTGTCGTAGAAACCGACAATCAAAAAGTGGGTTTATTGGTAGATGACCTCCTATCGCAACAACAGGTTGTTATTAAAAGTTTAGAGGCAAATTACCAAAAAGTAGATGGTATATCCGGTGCGACTATTTTGGGCGATGGACGGGTTTCATTGATAGTTGATATAAGCGGGTTGATAAAGCTTTCAGGATTAAAAAAGCCGGGCAGCCAAGAGTTAAGTATTGAGTCGCAAGTTGCTTTGGAGGCGTTATGATTTCGGAGCTAAATCTGCAGCAGCAAAAGGGCGTGAAACAATTTTTAACATTCATTATGGCTGATGAAGAGTACGGCGTAGATATTTTAACTGTGCAAGAAATTCGTAGCTGGGAGGAAATAACCGTTTTACCCAACGCTCCCGAATTTGTAAAAGGCGTTATAAATTTGCGTGGCACCATAGTGCCGATTATTGATTTAAGGCTGCGATTTGGCTTGCCCAGTATAGAGTATGGGCCGCTTACAGTGGTAATTGTAGTAAAAATAGAGTTTGAGCACGACAGTAAAATTATTGGTATTACCGTTGATGCCGTTTCTGAGGTTTACAGTATTTCAGAGCAAGATGCCAAAGCGGTACCAAGTATTTCAGAAACAAATAACGACGATTATGTGGCAGGGTTAGTTAACGTGGGTGAAAAAATGGTGGCGTTAATCGACTTGCAAAAAACAATGAATATTTAGAGTCAGTATTTGCTAAATAAAGTAAAAATAACTTAAAGGTGGTGATGAGCATGGGATGGTTTAGTAATCCAAAACAGTCTGAATCAAATAATGATTTAATTGTAAGCGCATTAAATAAGTCATTAGCTGTGATTGAGTTTGAGCCAAGCGGTAAAATAATTACCGCTAATGCTAATTTTCTTCGCGTAATGGAATATCAACTAGAAGAGATTCAAGGCCAGCATCACTCTTTATTTGTTGATAATACCGAGGCTCAAGGGAGTGACTACACACATTTTTGGGTACGATTAAACAGCGGCGAGTTTATATCTCAAGAATTTAGGCGTTTTACCAAAAGCGGTAAGGAGGTTTGGATTCAGGCCACTTATAACCCAATTATAAACTCCCAGGGGCAAGTTATTAAGGTTGTAAAATTTGCGACGGATATAACACCACAAAAACTCGCTGCAGCAGAGGCAAGAGGGCAAATTAATGCAATTAGTAAGTCTCAAGCAGTAATAGAGTTTAATTTAGACGGCACTATTATTGATGCAAACGATAATTTTTTAAATACGTTGGGGTATCAGCTTAACGACATTATAGGGCAGCACCACCGATTATTTGTTACACCTGAATACGCAAATAGTGATGAATATAAAGCTTTTTGGGCTAAGTTAGGGCGCGGTGAATTTGACTCGGGTGAGTATTTAAGAATAGGTAAACAAGGTCAGGAAGTTTGGATTCAGGCCTCTTATAACCCAATCTATGATATGAATGGCAAGCCATTTAAAGTAATTAAATACGCATCCGATATAACAGCTCAAAAAGAGTTAGAAAAATCTTCGCGTAAAACTGCAGACTTAGCCAGCGCCTTAAAAGTATGCCAAGCAAATGTAATGATTGCAGACCAAGACCTCAATATTGTATTCGTAAACGAGCGCGTGCAAGACATGTTAAAAGCGCGAGAAAAAGACCTAAAAACCGTATTACCACAATTTTCTGTTGATAATTTAATAGGTACTTGTGTTGATGATTTTCATAAGAAGCCGTCACACCAACGAGATTTATTAAAAAATTTAGATAAACCTTATAAAGCAGAGCTGCGTTTAGCGGGGCTTATTTTTACATTAATAGCGACGCCATGGTACAGCCAAGAAGGAAAGAAACTCGGTACCATTGTTGAGTGGGACGATATTACTGAAAAGGTTGCTAAAGCTGACGCAGAGCGTGCCATAGCACAAGAAAACCTTCGTGTGCGCCAAGCACTTGATACTGTCGCGACTAATACCATGATTGCAGATTCATCAAATGTCATTGTGTACATGAATAAAGCTGTTAGAAATATGATGCGTATTGCTGAAAATGACCTTCGAAAAGACTTACCTAATTTTGATAGCAAAAATCTACTTAATCAAAATATTGATGTATTTCATAAAAACCCAGCGCACCAACAAAACCTATTAGCAACGTTAAAAAATACTTATAGCACGCAAATAAAGGTTGGTGGACGCACATTTGGATTGGTTGCAAACCCAATAATAACCCCAGAGCAAGAGAGAATTGGCACCGTTGTAGAGTGGGAAGATAGAACCGCAGAAGTTGCAATAGAAAGAGAAATAGCGCAATTAGTGAGTGCTGCAGGAGAGGGAGACCTTGATACGCGTGTAATGGAAGAGGGTAAAGAGGGGTTCTTTTTACGCTTGGCACAAGGGTTAAACAGTTTAGTTAAAATTGTAGACGATGCGGTCGCAGACACTGGCAATATGCTAGATGCCTTGGCAACCGGTGACTTATCTAAGCGAATTGAAAAAGAATACAAAGGGTCATTTGATAAATTAAAACGCGACGCAAACACCACGGCAGATAAATTAACGGAGGTTATTAATCGTATAAGTTCATCAGCAACCTTAGTGGCCAGTGGCGCAGAAGAAATTTCTCAGGGGAACGCAGATTTAAGTCAGCGCACGGAAGAGCAAGCATCATCATTGGAAGAAACCGCCTCAAGCATGGAAGAAATGACGAGTACAGTTCGTCAAAATGCAGACAATGCTAAAGTGGCAAATACACTCGCAGAAGAAACATGCGATAAAGCGATTCAAGGTGGTGAAGTGGTTAATCGTGCTGTGACGAGTATGTCGGCAATTAATGAATCGAGTAAAAAGATTGCTGACATCATTGGTGTGATTGACGAAATTGCATTTCAAACTAACTTGCTTGCACTTAATGCGGCCGTTGAAGCAGCTAGAGCGGGAGAGCAAGGGCGTGGCTTTGCGGTTGTTGCAGGTGAAGTGCGTAATTTAGCTCAGCGCTCTGCGGGTGCAGCAAAAGAAATTAAAGAGCTGATAAGAGATAGTGTAGGTAAAGTAGCAGATGGCTCTCAGCTTGTTAATGAATCAGGTGCAACGCTTAAAGAAATTGTGGTGTCGGTACAAAAAGTGACGCAAATGATTTCAGATATTACAGAGGCATCTGAAGAGCAAAGTGCAGGTATAGAGCAAGTAAATAAAGCTATATCTCAAATGGATGAAATGACCCAGCAAAACGCAGCCTTAGTTGAAGAAGCATCGGCTGCAGGTGAATCAATGGCTGAGCAAGCAAATGAAATGCGCAGACTTCTTAATTTCTTTTCACTGGGTCAGCAAGACATGGCTATTATGTCGCCCACAATGAATACCCCAAGCTTAGCTCACAAATCACAAAGTAACGCAGTACAAAGCAAGCCAAGAGGCGATAATTTTATTGATTCGGCAGACGAGTGGGAAGAATTTTAATTATTTGATTACAGGCCTTATTGAAAAAGCGCTCAATAAGGCCACACTCACTACTATGTATGAGAGCTGCTAATGAAAGAGTTTCTGTGTACCGATCGCGATTTTAAAGACATTGCCAATTTAGTTTACAACGCTTGCGGTATTGTATTGGGTGATCATAAACGTGAAATGGTGTACTCACGTTTAGCAAGGCGGATAAGAACGCTAAAATTAAACGACTTTAAAGCCTACTTAGCCTACTTAGATACGCATAAAGACCAAGAGTTTGATGCGTTTATAAATGCAATTACCACTAATTTAACGTCTTTTTTTCGTGAAGTTCATCATTTTGAATTTATTAAATCTGAGCTTATACCTAACTTAATAAAGGCGAACAAAGACACCAAGCGGATCAGAATATGGTCTGCAGGCTGCTCAACAGGAGAAGAGCCCTACAGCTTAGCAATGACGTTAAATAATGCGTTTCCAAGTAATTGGGATGTAAAAATTTTAGCCACCGATTTAGATTCTAACGTGTTAGAAAAAGCGCAAAAAGGTGTGTATACCGCGGCAAACGTAAATGGCTTAGATGCCACTCATCTAAAGCGTTGGTTTTTAAAAAGTAAAGATGGCGAACACTATAAAGTGAAAGACACGCTGCGTGAGCGTATTTCTTTTAAGCGCTTAAACCTATTGCAAGACTGGCCAATGAAAGGGCCGTTTGATCTTATTTTATGCCGCAACGTGGTTATTTATTTTGATAAAGAAACGAAAGATCATTTATTTAAACGCTATGCAAATATTCTAAGCGATCACGGTTACTTATTTTTAGGTCACTCAGAGAGTATGGGTAAAGAGCACTCAAATTATAAAAATTTAGGAAAAACTATGTATCAATTGAGAGCACATGCAGGCTGAATTTAGAAGTGTTTTACCCAGTTTTGAACACATTAAGCGTTACTGGGATTCAGGAAGAAATCATGTTGTTGCCAAAGTGCTTCCAGGAGAATTTTATGTATCTAAAAATAATGAATTGATTTCAACTGTACTTGGCTCATGTATTGCGGCCTGTGTTTACGATGAAGTGTTAGGTATTGGCGGGATGAATCATTTTATGCTGCCGATACAAAAAGGCGTAGAGCTTAAAAGTGCACACGGCTTAAACTGCCGCTATGGTAATTGGGCTATGGAATACCTAATTAATGAAGTATTAAAAAACGGTGCGTCTCGTCATAATTTAAAAATTAAGCTATTTGGTGGCGGAAAAATAATTAGTGCAATGACAGATATTGGGCTGGGTAATATTAGTTTTGCTACCGCCTATGTTAAAGAAGAAGCCTTAAATTTAGTGGCCCATGATATGGGCGGCCCGTGGCCTAGAAAAATATTTTTTCATCCACAAACGGGTAAAGTGTATATGAAAAAACTTAAAAAATTACATAACGATACCATTGAAAAGCGCGAAGTACGTTACTTGCAAAACCTTAAAAAGCAAGAAGTGGTATCGAATATAGAGTTGTTTTAGGAGTCGCTATGATAAATGTATTAATAATCGATGACTCCCCTTTAATTAGAGGGTTGCTTACAGAAATACTGCAACAAGCTAACGACATTAACGTAGTGGGCTGTGCTGAAGATCCATACCAAGCACGCGAAATGATTAAAAAACTTAATCCCGATGTACTTACCTTAGACGTAGAAATGCCAAAAATGGATGGGATTAGCTTTTTAAAAAACCTAATGCGCCTAAGGCCTATGCCCGTGGTTATGATTTCTACGCTTACGCAGAAGGGGTCGCCCATTACATTAGAGGCGTTAGAGCTAGGTGCTGTGGATTTTATTGCTAAGCCAACAAATAACGTAAGAGCCCAGCTGAGTCATTACGCGTCACTGGTTCAACAAAAGGTAAGAATAGCCGCCGGTGCACGAATACGCAGCTTTAAAAAAGCGCCACCCGATACAAAACCTATAAGTTCAGAGACTGAATTTTTATTAAATAAAGTGATTGCAATTGGTGCGTCTACCGGGGGTACCGAGGCAATAAAAGAAGTACTAATAAAAATGCCAGTTAATTGCCCTCCTATTGTAATTACTCAGCATATTCCTCCCGTATTTAGTGCCTCGTTTGCTGAGCGTATGGATAGAACATGCTTAATTAATGTGAAAGAGGCACAACATGGCGACAAGCTAAGCCCAGGTTGGGCTTATATTGCCCCCGGCGGGCTTCATTTAAGCGTAAAAAAGCGAGGAATTGCTTTGTATTGCCAGCTCGACGATGGTGAGCCTGTAAATCGGCATAAACCAGCCGTTGACGTACTATTTGATTCGCTTGTAAATTGTGGATCAAAAAATATAGTGGCAGCAATACTTACAGGGATGGGCGCTGATGGGGCTAAAGGACTGTTAGCACTGAAGCAAAACGGTGCATACACGTTAGCGCAAGATGAATACTCATCAGTTGTGTGGGGAATGCCTAAAGCCGCTATTGATTTAAATGCAGCCAATGAAGTGGCTGCACTTGATAAAATGGCTGAGCGATTATTAAGCCAAGCAGTTAAACCTAACTAAATAGAAAGCTCAAAGTTATTGAATAACCCAAGGCTGAGAAAACCAATAATAGCTGTTCGGTTTTTTAATTGAAGGCGCTGTACAATTAAAGCGTGAACGGCCTTTGTTCAGTTTTTTAGGTGATGTTACCTCTACCGTATTATCAGTCACCCAGTTCAAGTTTGCTTTGCCAATCCCCGACACATAACAAGCCAGTTGAGACTTGTTAAAATCATCAACTTGAAACCCAATAGTTAACACAGGTGGGTTTTGGGTTGTTACGCTATTTTCATAGCTTAATTGAGTAATATTAAATGCCTGAGAATTTAATTTGGTTGCCAGTGTTTTTATGTCGCTATAAACGCCAGATGCAGGAAAGCGAGGTAATCGACTAAAGTTAGCGTGTTTATTTAGAGCACCAGAATGCTGGCCAATGCCTATATAGCCAAGCTCTGTCACTAAAGCTTGTAACTCGTTATCAAACTCTCCGTAGGGGTATGCTAAATATTTATAGTTGTGGCCTATCTCTTCTTTTATACGTTGTTGTGAATGAACAATATCTTGGGTGATACGTTCTTTCCATTGCGTGTTGGTTTCACCGTCAAGTTTTACATGTAAATAGTCATGCTGTGCGGTGTGGTTACTTATAAGTGCGCCTTTTTTGATCAGTTCTTTAAGTTTATCCCAACCCATCACATAGCGTTTACCTTCGTCTATGAGTTTAGGGTTAACAAAAATTGTATATGGATAGCCAAACTTTTCGAGTATTGGAGCGGCTTGATCATAATTATTGTTGTAACCATCATCAAACGTGATGGCGACGGTTTTATCAGGTAAGGTATAGCCTTGTTTTAAAGCATCAAGTAGTTCATTTAAGGCAATAACATTAAAATCATTATTTTTTAAATAGTTTAGATGCTCTGTAAACGTTTCTTCGCTCACACTAGTGACCGCCGGCAGGGTTTCACTTACATGGTGGTACTGTAAAATAACACCAGCATGAGCACGTAAAGATAACCCAATAAGAGTCAATAAAACTAAATGAAACAATTTCTTATACATAATAAAGCACACCATAAAAGCTTGCTGTTGTTAGCAGGACCAATGATATTATCAAATATCACCGTGCCACTGTTAGGAATAGTTGATACCGCGGTCATTGGCCATTTAGGCAGTGCTCATTATTTGGCTGGTATTGCGTTGGGCTCAGCTGTTATCTCCATTTTATTTTGGCTCGCGGGTTTTTTAAGAATGAGCACGACCGGCATGGTTGCCCAAGCCTATGGCCAAAATGACTTAACCCAGTTAGCTGCTTTACTAAAACGAAGCCTATTACTTGCCAGCATAGTGGCATTATTTCTTATTGCTATGTCTCCTTTAATAAAACACGCAATAGCATTTTTATCAGACGCTAATAATGCCGTGCTAAGCGAGGCCTATACTTATTTTAGTATTCGAATTTTTAGCGCGCCAGCGGCACTATGTAACTTGGTTTTATTGGGTTGGATGTTAGGCGTTCATTATGGACGAGGGCCATTTTACTTATTGTTGGTAACAAATAGTGTAAATATTGTGCTTGATATTTATTTTGTTGTTTTTTTAGATTGGGCTGTAGCAGGCGCGGCATGGGCATCGTTAATCGCTGATTATACTGCGCTGGTATTCGCGCTGTTTTTAGTGACTAAACTCGCAAAAAAACAAGGTGTAGTTTTAAGTACTCCGCACTGGTTTAGTGTAAAAAAAATGGCAGGGTTATTGAGTTTAAATCGCGACATTTTCATTCGCTCTTTAATACTTCAGTTGTGTTTTAGCTTTATGACTTTTTATGGCGCGCGTATTGGCGAAACAACCCTTGCAGCGAACGCAGTATTACTAAACTTTTTAATGTTAGTCAGCTTTGCACTGGATGGCATAGCTTACGCAAGTGAGGCTAAAGTAGGCCAAGCTAAAGGTCAGCAAAGTGTAAGTAAAATACAGCTGTGGGTAAAAATAAGTGTATTTTGGGGAATATTATTTGGTGTGATTTATAGCGTGTTTTTTGCTGTGTTTGGCGCTTATATAATTACGCTATTAACCAACGTACCTGAGGTTATTAATGAGGCTACGCAATATTTACCATGGGTAATTGCTTTGCCATTATTAGCAATGAGCTGCTTTTTATTTGATGGTGTATTTGTTGGTTTAACGCGCGCTAAAGATATGCGAAATAGTATGTTGCTATCGGCAGCTATTGGGTTTTTTGGTGTATTTTGGGTATTTAATGATTGGCAAAATAATGGGCTATGGCTTGCGATGAGCTGCTTTATGCTAATGCGTGGAGTTACATTAATAATAAAATATCAAACGCTTAAAGCTAATAATCAGCTGCTAGATTAAGGCTTATTTCCACAGATCAGGATCGTGATGTTTGGGCCCTATTTCTTTTATTACTTGCGAAAAGCGATTGGCAAAAATGCCACTGTAGCCCCAAAAAGCAAAAAATAGCGCAGGTATTAAAATTAAAACGCCAATAATTTGCAAACTGTAATGACTATAGTAACCCGCAAAAATAAAAATCACGGCTAGCACAAACAGTGCTACGCCGCGAAAAAACCGCTTTAAACTCAGCTTAGGGTTGCTCCCTAAGCGGTATATAAGAGGCTTTAGCATTTACTTGGCTTAATAGTAAGAGTGCTCGCCAGCTTCGTGATCAGTAATATCTGCAACACCTGTGATCTCGTCAAACTTAGCAATCATTTCTTTTTCGATGCCTTCTTTTAACGTTACATCGATCATAGAACACCCATTACAACCGCCACCAAACTGAAGCACTGCAACGCCAGCAGCTGTAATCTCTACTAGGCTTACTTGGCCGCCATGGTTAGCTAGTTGTGGGTTTACTTCTGTTTCAAGCATGTGCTGAACACGTTCGTTTAATGATGCATCATCACCAATTTTACGTGCTTTTGCATTAGGTGCTTTAAGCGTTAGCTGAGTACCCATTTTGTCGGTAACAAAATCAATTTCAGCTTCTTCTAAAAAAGGAGCACTTTCAGCATCAACAACGGCATCAAAACCGTTAAAATTTAAGCGAATATCGTTGTCTTCAACGGCGTCTTCTGGACAATAAGAAACACCACACTCGGCTTGTGATGTACCAGGGTTTACAACAAAAACGCGAATATTGGTCTGTTGTGATTGATCTGCTAATAGTTTAGCAAAATGTGCTTGTGCTGTTTCGGAAATAGAAATCATAAAAACGGCTTTATACCTGACTAAATTACTCGGATACTGCATATCATACTCCGCTCATCGTGTTGCGGCTAGTGTTGAGCGTAAAAAGTTGGCATCTATTTTAAGCAATGCTAGCGTGCAATTAACAAACATTTTTAGAGTGATCTATATGCGTTTATTAATAACAATAATGGTGGTAATGCTGAGCTTTTCAAGTGTAGCAAAACCGCTTTCATACTATTTTGAAGACGATGTTGTATTCGACCCAGCCATTCCCACGCCCGAAGAAGTATTGGGTTATCAAGTAGGTGAGTGGCATGTAAGACACGACCAACTCGTGCGCTACATGGAAGTACTTGCTCAAAAGAGCGACAGAATAAACTTTGAGATAATTGGCCGCACACATGAGCAACGACCACTGGTAATGCTAACGGTTACAGCGCCAAATAAATTAACTCAAATAGAGCAAATACGCCAAGCGCACTTGGCTCGTTTGGGTAATAACAGCAAAAAAGCAAACGATGAACCTGCAGTTGTGTGGATGGGCTACAGTGTGCACGGTAACGAATCATCGGGTAGCAATGCATCGCTTTTAACGGCTTATTACTTAGCTGCAGCACAGGGTGATGAAATAAATAACCTATTAAACAATACCGTTATTTTGCTCGACCCTTCATTAAACCCCGACGGACTTGCACGTTTTGCTAATTGGGCAAACAGTAACCGCGGCATGAATTTATCGTCAGATCCTAAAACTCGTGAGCATACCGAAAACTGGCCAAGCAGCCGTACTAATCATTATTGGTTTGACTTAAACCGAGATTGGCTATTGCTACAGCACCCTGAGTCGCGTGCGCGTATTGCAAAATTTCATCAGTGGAAACCAAATGTACTTACCGACTTTCATGAAATGGGCCCAAACAGCAGCTACTTTTTTCAGCCGGGTATTCCAAGTAGAAAGCACCCAATTACGCCAATTGAAAACGTAACATTAACCAAAGCAATTGCTAATTATCATGCCAAAACATTGGATGAAAATAATGCACTGTATTTTACAGAAGAAAGCTTTGACGATTTTTACTACGGTAAAGGTTCAACTTACCCAGACGTGAACGGGGGTATAGGTATTTTGTTTGAGCAAGCAAGCTCTCGAGGCCATATACAAGAGACCATTAATGGCCCTTTAACGTTTCCATTTACTATAAAAAATCAGTTATTAACGAGCTTATCTACCTTTAAAGCGGCGGTTGAAAACCGTCAAGCATTGCTTGACTACCAAGCTAAATTTTATAATCAAGCCGCAGAGCTTGCAGGTGACGAAAACTTTGCAGGTTATGTTGTTGAAGGTGCAAAAGACAGCACCCGAATTACTGACTTTTTAGCGCTATTAGAGCAACATAAAATAAAGGCATTTGAACTTACTAAACCACTAAAAGCAGGTGGCGTAAACTTTACCACCAACAGCTATTATGTGCCTTTAGCGCAGCCTCAATATCGTTTAGTTAAAGCGATATTTAGCGAGCAAAAAAACTTTGCAGACAATACATTTTACGATGTATCTGGTTGGACATTAGCGCA
>NZ_NTLW01000139.1:0-23334 GCF_002632075.1 Pseudoalteromonas sp. ESRF-bin5
GGTATTTCGATTCGAACTGGCGAACAAGCTTTTGAACGGCCATTTTGGAAGACGAAACTCGGCCAAGATGAACAGGTTGCGCACCTCTATGTTCTTCAATATAGGCAACTTCATTGAATTCTTTATGTGTATCAAGACCGATAAAAAGTATGCTATGTTTATTCATGTTAGCCTCTGCTGTTTAGTTAATTGACAAACTAATTATGGCTCTGGCTTTGAATTAAGCTAACCCACGAAAAGCGGAGGCTAACACCGTGTGGGAGTCATTATGTCTAAAGTATTCATTGACGAAGCCTGGTTTGCTTACTCTTTGTTTCACCCGAGCCTGCGTTACTACTCAGCCATTCATGCTGGAGCCGATTATGTCACTCATTCAGCACATAAAGTGGTATCGGCGTTTTCACAGGCGTCTTATATTCATGTGAATGATCCAGACTTCGATGCAGATTTTTTTAGAGAAATTTACAGTATTTACGCCAGTACATCGCCCAAGTATCAGCTTATTGCCTCGCTTGACGTATGCCAAAAACAATTGGAAATGGAAGGCTATAAATTACTTAATGCCTTGTTAAACCATGTCGACGAATTTAAACAACAAATGGCATCGTTGAAATACATTAAAGTGCTGGGTAAAGACGATTTTATGGAAATATTTCCACACTTTAGTGAAGATAATATGGGTCACGATCCACTAAAAATCCTTATCGATATTAGTGAATTACCCTACTCATTAAAAGACATTCATAAGTTTTTATTAGATGAAATTGGCCTAGAAATAGAAAAATACACTCACAGTACAATTTTGGTATTATTAACGCTTGGTGGTACTCGTTCAAAGATTATTCGTTTATACAATGCATTAAAAAAACTTGATAGTGGGAGAGTAAAACTAGCCAAATCAACAAGGCGCTCTCGCTTGCCAGAAAGCTTACCAGCCATCGATTTAGCGTGTATTCCAGGCGATGCTTTTTATGGCGAACGCGAGTCGGTGCCTATTGCTAAAAGCAATAATCGTATTTGTGCTGGTTTAGTTACCCCCTATCCTCCAGGCATACCGTTATTAGTTCCAGGGCAACACATCACTGAAGAACATATCGAATACTTAAAAGAGCTTGCCGGTCAAGGGTTAACTATTCAAGGTAGCTTTGATGGTGAAATTTATGTTCTAAAAGGTAAAATAGAAAAATAACAAGTATTGGACCCATTCACTTAATTAAGTGAGCTATTTTGAGGCTGGAAAAACGTGTTGATAGCTAGGCAAAAATATCACTATTTAGTTGCTCTAAATGAACATTTTGTAACGCAGGTAGCGACATGTTTAGCCTCGAAAAATGATTAAGTATTATTGCAGATTAGTATTACATACAATATTCTACGAGAAATTTGTCAGCAGTTTTTAAACCCTGCTGATGTTATTTTCAAAACCAAATACTTTTCTATTGGACAGGCCTTATTTTATATAGCCAACATTAATTAAGCGATTAAATACAAACAACGCCTGAGTGTGCCATATAACTCGTTGATATCGATTGGTTTAGGTACATGAAAGATGAAACCTTGCTGGTAGTAATGTTTTACGTCTTTATCCATTACATTGGCTGTTAACGCAATAATAGGCAAATTTGGCAGTATTGTTTTTATCTGTTGATTAGCCTCAATCCCATCCATAACCGGCATATGAATATCCATAAATACCAAATCAAACAACTCTAGTTGAACTGCCTCAAACGCAAGTAAACCATTTTCGACAATTGTAATATCGGCATTTGTTTTAGCCATCATGGCTTTAATCAACACTTGGTTAATATTGTTATCTTCAGCAATAAGTATTTTTTTACCCTTTAAATTAGGCGCTTTAAACGATTTTTTAGGGGCTTTATCTGCTATGTTATTTGCTTTAGGTAATGGTAATTTAATCGTGACAGTTGTACCAAGCCCTTGCTTACTTTGGATATCGATTTCGCCGCCCATCATTTTAACTAAGCTGGTGGTAATAGACATGCCTAAACCTGTCCCGCCATATTTTCTTGTTGTAGAGGAGTCTGCTTGAGTAAACCGCTCAAAAATGTGCTCAGTAACTTCCTTGCTCATACCTATTCCTGAGTCTACAACCTCTAGATATATAGCCTCTTTACCTTCAAAAACTTTACTGCTCGCGTTTATTTTAACACTTCCCTTATCTGTAAATTTAACCGCATTAGAGCTTAAATTTAATAGTATTTGCTTAACTCGAACTAAATCACCTACCCAATATTCGTAATAACTTTCATCTTTATTTACGGTAAAGCCGATACGTTTTTCACTAACTAAGGAGTCTAAGTCATAGGTTATAGAATTTAATACCTCAGTTAATGAGAATGATGCTTTTTCTAACTGTAGTTGGTTGGACTCTATCTTAGAGTAATCTAAAATATCGTTAATAATAGTTAAAAGGCTTTGTCCCGAATAAGAGGCATTTTTAAGTACTGCCCTTAACTCTTCAGGTAAATTAATATTTTTTAACAGTTGCAAACCACCTAGAATTGCATTCATAGGGGTGCGAATTTCATGACTCATATTAGCCAAAAAGTCACTTTTTGATTGTGCAGCATTTTCAGCAGCTAACTTTGCATCGAACAATTTTCGTATTGCATCTACTTTTTCGGTTACATCGTAATTTACACCAACTACTTTTATGGCAACGCCATGCGAATCTCTCAATATCTCTGCACTTGCTTTAATTGTCCGGATATTTTCATCAGGGTGTACAACGCGAAACTCTGGGTCGTAAATGCCTACCCCGTTGATTGCTTCATCCAACATACGTTCATTATGTTCAACGTCATCGACATGAACTCTATCAAGCCATGCTTGGTATGTGCAGGAAAACTCTAACTCTGAGATGCCGTATAATTTGTACATCCAAGAATCCCATACTAGTTTTTCTGTTTTTAAATCTAACTCCCATACCCCAATACCCGCAGAGTCATTGGCTAATTGCATACGCAAAGCAAAAGAATCCACCTTTTCTTTCGCCGTTTTAATTTGTTGCTCACTCTGTTTTTGATGAGCTATATCTTGAACGACAGACCAAATAAATGTTTCACCTTTGCTATCTGTAATTTTTATACCCGATAATAATACGGGATATACATTGCCGTTTTTATGTATGTATTCTTTTTGATACGGCCCATACTGGCCATATTTAGCAAGTAATTCTAGCTGTTCATGTTCTTGTTTCTCGTACTTTTCAGGGGTGAGCTGCCAATAGTCCATTTGATTTAGCTCATCAACGCTATAGCCTGTGATTCTGCCAAACTCCTCATTCACAAACTCAAAGCTGCCGTCAGATATTGAATTAATTGCAATACCAACGGGTGCCAAATCAACAAACTTTTCAAACTTTTCTTTTTCTCCCAAAAACGCTTGTTTAAATCGCTGCTTTTCTGAAGCTTCGGTACTGATTTTTTTTTGGGCTATTTCTATATCGGATATGTCTCGACCAACCGCCAATATTAATTGACTGCCCTCTATGAATAATCCAGTCAAGTTAACTAAACAGTTAAACGTTGTGCCATCTAAACGCGAATGTATCCATTTAAAACTATGAAAGCCCTGTTCTATGGCGCAATTTATATGCGCTTTAGCTAAAACATCTGAACGATTACCACAGGGTTGTAACTCGGGTGACAAGTCAGCAGGACTAAGGTTTAAAAAGTTGCCCATGCTATTAACACCGTGCATATCAATAGCTGCTTGGTTGCATTCTATAAACTTACCTGAGCTTAAATCGATAACTGAATACGCGTCGGCCGAAGCGTCAAAGATTTTTTTGTACTTATCTCGTTCATAAGTAAGCTCAGCAATCGCTCGCTTTAGTTTTGTGTTTTCTTGCTCTAGATTATTTTTACTGGCAGGCACTACTTCTAACTCATTAACTACGCGTTTTACATAGTATAGAAGCGATGAAAAAATTTGGCAGCTTAATTACAGAAAAATCAATTATCTAAAGAGTTTATGCAAAAAAATCATTAACTATTTTCTACACAAACACAGCATTTGATAACTAACTTTCTATTAACTCAGAGCTATTTAAAAACTCAGCCATAGTGACCAAACGTTTACCAACAATAAATTGAACACTCGCATTAACCCATTTCTCAGAAATGTTCTTATAATTTAATTTAGCAAATACCCATGCTGTAGCTATAAAAAGCAGTACTGACGACAAAGAGTAAAACCAAATCATGTGCAGCTCTAAATACTGATATAAATCAATTCCAAAAAGTAGATCAAACCCAATAAAAACATAAGCAAGATAAAAGGGAACTGACATAAGTAGCAACTTGGTCAATTCTAATTTATGAGAACAAACACGGTAAAAATCTTTTTGTAGTTGGTTAACTGGTTTTGAATAGTCAATGTTTGAAATTAAAACAATTTGGCCAATATTTCCTGCAAGCCCAATGATGGCAAACAGGTTGAGGACAAAGCCTGAAATTATTGGCGCTGAAAAAGTAAAGCCTGCAGCAATATACTTCCACAACAGTACAATAATAATAAGAAACACACAGCTTTCAATTATTCGTGCCCATTTCATTTTATTAAGTACTTTTATTTGTTTATTTATTTTTATTTCAGCAAGCTTTGCTTGATTAATTTCAATAGCACTATGTGTATCAGTGCTTTGTTGTTGCCAAGCGCTTTTAAAGTTATCTAAATTCATGTTAAGAATCCCGTGTTTCAAATTGAAGTTTTAATGTGTGTTTAATTCGACTAATTCGCGTAGCAACATTGGTTTTACTGATCCCTAAGCTATTCGCTATGCTTTCGTAAGATTCACTCTCTAAATAAAGGAGCATAATCGCCTTATTTAATTTATCGAGTTGACCAATAAACTCATATAACTGCTTTACCACCTCGTTACTCTCATCTTCTTGCGATAAGTCAGCAATCTTCACTATGCACTCTTCATTTGCTTTATCTTCTCGCCGACTGTCTTTTCGGTAATAAGATATAGCTACATTCAGCGAAATTCGGTACATCCACGTTGAAAACTTATAAGTATTGTTGTAATTATCATAAGCTAGCCACATCGTTGTTAATATTTCTTGGGCTAAGTCTTGTCGGTCATCTTTGTTTTGACAGTATGAATTCACAATTTTATAAATAATGCCTTTATGTTGCTCCATTGCTTGAGCAAATTGTGTTTTTTTAATTGTGGTCATTTACTGGTTAATCCATCACTTTTTCTTAATTTCATAATATTAAGACTTTAAAGTTTGTTTATTTAATAGCATAAAGCACTCTAGCCCTATTTACGGGTATGCCTTCGATATGTTTTAAATACTATTTAAAACATATCGAGCCTAAAATAATATCTACTTAATTTATTACCTAGTTATTCGCAGCAACTGCGAAATAATCACAAGTTTAAATAAAAAAATTTAATTGAAGTATTAAACGCGTTCTTATCTCTCTATTTTTAGTCGATGGTAAACATTGCTGAAGAGTCTTAATTAAGTGGGTTTAATATTTAAACGGTGGCTTTTAACCTCTTTGATAAGGTTAAATAAACTGAAGTATTTTTTGATAGTAGCTAGCTAAATATACATAAAATTAGTGCTTAAAATAACCTGTTTGTAAAAAATGTACAGTTTGATAAGCAACATTTTCGTTGTAGCGCATTTCAGAGTGGCTTACGTTAATTGTAATAAAATCATGCATGTTCGCTAATTTAGTGGATTCAACCGATACAAGCCCATCATTAACACCATTAAATTTATCGTTAGTTAAGCTAAACGACTTTGTACCTGCTATTACGCCAAACTTTACAGTTAACTCTCCCAAATTATTACCAAGGCTATTCACACCTGTAACTAATGATTTGCTGATGCCGCCTCCTAAAGTAATTAACCAAGAGTTTTTAAAATGATCAGCCAGTTCACTCCCTTTATTTGGCGTGCCTATTAAAACGCTATTTCCTATAGCCACATTTTTTAGTGTGTGATTAGCGTTTTGTAAATATGCTCTAATTACTAATCCACCTAAAGAATGCCCTACAAAGTGCACTTTTGAGGCATTGATAATACAGGCATCAATTTGTTTTGTTGTGTCTTTCAATACTGCCTCAACACTTTCGCCAATTGTTGCGTAATCTAAACTGCATACTTTATACCCTGCTTGCTCTAGCCTTTGAGCTAATTTCCACATGGCCCAATCGCTTCTTCCTAATCCATGTGCCAGCACAATAAGATCTTTATCAATATCATCGCCCGACGAAGCTTGGTTCGTATTTACGCAACCTGTTGCTGTAAAAAGTGTAATAAACAACACAAATGTAATTTTTAATAGCATTATCTAACCACCTAAATTTTTACGCATCGAACTGAAAACATATACTCTTTATTAAGCTTCGCACGGCGAATTTCGCCCTTGTGAGAGTTCCACCACGAATAAGCAAGTGTTCTTGCATAAGCCTCAGAATTAGTTGCATTTGTGCTTGTCCAAAACTCGGTATACATACCCTGAGTGATATACCAATTTCCTAATTTGCCCCCCGCAGGCATAGCAGAAAAGCCGTATTTATTTACTTGCAATTGATTAAAACGCTTAAAAATAGTGTCGGGTTGCTTTACTTTTAACGTAATTGCCACGTCGTCTTGTCCACGCCACCCAAGTTTATCCACGTCTGTTTTATCTATTCCTATAGCTATCTCTAAAGCTTTGTAGTCTTCATCAGAGGCGACTCGCCATCCTTCTGGGCAAAGGTTTCGCGTATCTGTTACGTCATACCAATCGTAAAGCCTACCATAAATAGCTAAATTACTTTTATCATCATTAGGTATAAAGCCAGTATTAACCTTTGAGCCATCTTGAAACTTAGTCACACGAAGGTTTTCAGCTAACCATATTTGTTTACCAATCGTAACTGTTCGATAAATATTACCTTCATGATCCTGAACCAACGCGCTATTTATTGATGGTTGTGAAGTGTTTTGTTCGCTAATAAGTTCATTCTCTAACGTTGTTGAGGCCGACATAAATACTCCCAATATATAAATGAAATGTTTCATAGGTGAGGTGCCCGTCAAGTAAATATTGCTTTCTACAGTTGCCATTTAAATGCTGTTTGTTGTTCCGAAAGCGTCCATATTTTTGTTAAAACCTTTTTATCTAACACAAATGATTCGAGCTTACATTCGCCTACAGGGCCGCCAAAGTTTAAAAACCCGGTTGGTCCGTAGTAGGCATGCTGTTTTAGGTTACTTTGAGCTGCGCACATTACTTCTGGATAAGCGCCTTTTTCAGCTGATTGAGCAACACCCAGTTTGACCATAAATGACCACGATAACCTAGTAGCAAAACTTGCTGTTTCCCTAATTAATGATGTGTTTGATGCCCCAGGATGACAAACATACACTTCCACATTTTTATCGGCCGCTTTAACTTTATTTTGTAGCTCGTAAGCAAACATCATTTGCGCCAATTTACTTTGGCTATACACTTTATTTGCGTTGTAATTTTTATCCCAGTTCATGTCTTCAAACTGAATTGTTTTAAGCCCCATTTTGTGCCCTTCACTCGACACCACAACAATACGTCCCTTCGATGTGTTAATTCGCTCAAACAACAAACCGCATAATAAAAAATGGCCATAATGGTTAACGCCTAACTGGCTTTCAAAACCATCTGCTGTAAATTGTTGCTGCTCAACTTGCGCTATTGCACCATTACAAATTAGTGCGTTAATTTGAGGTACTTTTATCAAAATTTCTGTGCAAGCAGTGCGTACTGATGTCAAATCGGCTAAATCCAATGTTATAAAGCTGACGTTTGCCCCGCTGCCAAATTCATCCTTGAGCTTTGTAATTGCCAGCACAGATTTACTTGGATTACGATTTAGCATAACAACATTAGCTCCCTTAGAAAGTAATATGCGAGTTGCTTGAAAGCCTGCGCCTGTATTTGCTCCCGTAATTAGATAAGTTTTGCCATGCAAAGCGCTTAAGTTCTCAGGTGTCCAGCCGTTAGGCCCAAATTGATTTTTTTGCGTCATAATGTTGTCCGAGATGAATAACGTTAATTTTGATATGCAGACATTATAATCTCAGCCACACATGCTAAAAGGCTTAATAATCCTTAAAACATGCCTATTTGTATCACCTTGTTGAGTTACACAAACTCTAATGCTAATTTTACCACCTGTTTAACGAGTGATTATTGACTATGAGTAAAGCCAAAATACTACAACTAATTAATAGAAAAATGAATGAAAGCGGCATGGTACAAACAGGTATTGAAGGCATTCAATTATTTAAAATCACAGACCCTATTGAATGTTCACCAGCGGTCTATGAACCTTCTGTCACGGCTATTGTTTTAGGCACAAAAGAAGCTATTTTAGATGGCAACAAACACTTTTATGACAACACACAATACATATGTTGCACAATGCCTATGCCTATTGAAGCCGGCACTCCAAAAGCCTCGACAGATAACCCATTAATAGGTGTATATATTTCGATAGATACAGGAATTATGACCGAGTTAGCACTCGAGATTCAAAGCGCAACTAGCACCCAACAAATACCTAACGTGAGTTATCCTTCACAAAGTATTTTAACTGCCAATTGGGACCCTAACTTTACCGATGCGTTATATAAAATGTTGTTGCTCGACGATGATGCTATTGATTTAGCCATATTGAAGAAAGCACGCTTGCGTGAGCTATATTACGCGCTGTTAAAAGGTCAAGCAGGCTATGCGTTTAAACGGGCATTTGGTGTGGGTAACGAGATTGCACGTTCAATTGCATTTTTATCCTCTCATTTGCATGAAAACATAACTATTGAAGACATGGCTAGCCAAATAGGTATGAGCCGCGCTGTATTCCATCGTAAATTTAAACAAGCAACTAACATGTCCCCTATTCAATTTGTTAAATCAATGAGGCTTAATCATGCTGCCATGAAAATAACACAAGGAACCAATGTCAACGTTGCAGCCATGGAAATGGGTTATGTAAGCAGTTCTCAGTTCAGCAGAGAGTTTAAAAGAATGTATGGCTTATCGCCCAAGCAATGGAGCCAACAAAATTAGCACAATAAAAGCGATATTTTAACGGCTTATACATGTAAAAGAGTGAGTACCTAACTTGTGAAAAGTTATACTTATTAGCTTAGTAACATTGCATAACCCAACTTATTTTATGGTTCATGAATAATTTTATAACGATCTTTGCCAGACTTTTTAATTTGGTACATTGCCGCATCTGATTTTTTTATTTCATCATCTATGTCAGTGCTATTGTTTGGTGATACCACGTTTAACCCCATACTTACGGTTACATTTATTGTGTTTTCACCTTCAACGGGCACTTTAAGATCTCTAATTGAATTTACAAGTTT
Organism: Pseudoalteromonas sp. ESRF-bin5; assembly: GCF_002632075.1. Classification (NCBI taxonomy): domain Bacteria; kingdom Pseudomonadati; phylum Pseudomonadota; class Gammaproteobacteria; order Alteromonadales; family Pseudoalteromonadaceae; genus Pseudoalteromonas; species Pseudoalteromonas sp. ESRF-bin5. The sequence goes on from NZ_NTLW01000139.1 coordinate 9,390, forward strand.
TTCGGCAACGGGTTCAGCATCGTGGATTTCTTTTAAAATAACAGCAAAAGCAAACTCTTCACCACCAAAGCGGCAAAATACATCATCAATTCTCAATATGTGCGTTAATATGTTTGCTAATTCAACAAGTACGCGATCACCCACATCATGACCATAGGTATCGTTAACAGCTTTAAAGTTATCAACATCAAATAATCCAAACGCAATTATACCCCCACGCCTGACACTTCCTTTGACTAATTTATTAACTTGATCTGAAAAAAAGCGACGATTAGGAATTCCAGTTAATGGGTCAAAAAACGCTATTTTTTCAAGTTGAGACTTAGCTTGTTGTAATTCAAATGTTCTTTCTTGTACTAAATTTTCTAGGTTAACTTTTAACTCTTTTAAATCTTTATTTCGTTTTTCTAACTGTTCGGTTTGAAATTTACTTTTTGAAACATCCCGTTGAATTGCTGCAAAATGAGTAACCTCACCAAACTTATTTTTCAACGGAATAATATTCATTTCAACCCAATAGGGCCTTCCTCTAACATCATAATTTAACAGTGTTTCAGTTACTTCTTCTCGACGCTCTAGCGCAGCGTATATTCTTTGTTTGCCTTTAGAATCGGTCAAATCACCTTGTAAAATTCGAGGCGTTTCACCAATAACTTCTGCTGAGGTATAGCCAGTGAGTACTTCAAAAGCCTTATTTACGTAAATTATTTTAGGCCCTTCAGGGTGTTTGATATTTTTTGCATCGGTAATAACAACCATGTCTTGCGTATTTTCGACCACATCTTGAAATGAAATTTGCTGCTTAGCGTCAGAAATATCAGTGATGGTAACAACAATAAAGTTTTTATCATTATCGTGGCCTTCAAAGTAAGCGTTAGCCATAAACCAGCTTATGTCTTTTTTTGCCCCGCCAACAACACCTATAATTTTATTAACTACTTTATTTTTTGTAGCTTTAACAATATTAACTGGATAATCATCAACAGACATTAGATTGCTTTGCTCGTCAATGAGTGTCCAATTAGGGTCATAAGTGTCTCGCCCTATTGCTTGCTCGTAATCTAAATTTAGTAACTGCAAACCGATTGGGTTTATGTAAACAATTGATGTATCCCAGTTATGAATAATCACACCTACTTGTGCATACTCAAGTAAGTTTTTAAAATTTAAATCACTGATACCATTCATGAATGATCTCATTTAAAAAAATATTAATACCAAAAAGGTAGTAAACAAATAGAGAAAATGAAACCAATTAGTACCTAATTTAATTTAAAAACTGCTCATTATTTAAACCTTAAAAATAAAAAAGCAAGCCATAGTGGCTTGCTTTTTGTGCCCGTTCAAAGGCTACACACTTTCAACATAAATTTTAAAAACGGTAACTAGCACCAAACGTAATACGACGGTCTGTAAGGCCTTGGAAACACAATAACGACCCTTCGTTAACACAAGACTGGCTAATTTCAGACTCAGTAATATTTACGGCTTCTAAGCCAATATTAAGCTGCTCATTTACATCGTAGCTAATACTTGCATTAAGCTGACCACGGTCCTCTTGCACTACAGGGAACCCCCATGGGAAGCTTGACGTGCTACCAAAGTCGTTTGAGCGGTAACCTTCACGCCATGTGTAACGCATACGTGTCGATAAACCGAACTTTTCGTAGTATAGAGTAAAGTTATACGCATTTTCTGATAAGTTAAGCAAACCTTGTATTTCGCTTACTTCAATACCCGGTGTACCGGTGCTTGCAGCAAATACGTTACTCGCTCTTGAAGTAGCCTTATTGACTGTTTCCCCGCCCGAGAACTCTTGAATTGTGTAATTAGCTAAAACACCAAAACCCGACGCCCATCCTAAATCTTTTTCAAAGCTAGATAGGTCATACTGGAACGCAAACTCAATCCCTTTTTGGGTTGTTTCGCCAGTGTCATTTACTTTTGTCTCAGTACCTACACATACACCACGACCATTTTCAGGACCAAACACGTTAATGTCTGCAATTGGGTTAAATATGCCACCCCCTTCACATGGGTCTGTTAAATCACGATAGCCTGTTACTGGGTCTTCTACCGGCGATGTTAACTGATTAACATGAAGTTCTTTACGCGTTTTATGGAAAATACCTACACTAAATACGCTCGCTTCAGTAAAGTACCAATCTGCTGATAAATCATAAGATAATACTTCTTCTGGTTTTAGTGCTGGGTTACCAAATTCAACTTCATCATTTGGGCTCGTGCTATAAGTAATAGAAGTAGATAAGTCGTTATAATCTGGACGACGAATGTCTTTACCTGCACCAAAACGAACCACTACATCTTCTGACACATCGGCAACTAAATTTAAACGTGGTAATACAAAGCTATAATCTGATTCATTTGTAATACGCGTTACTAGCTCATTGCCACTGCCGTCTTGCGTTACAGAGTTACCTGTCGATTCAACATCAGTTTGAATATAACGTAAACCAAAGTTACCGCGGAACATGTCGTATTCAAAGTTAGCTTGTGCATAAAAAGCGTGGGTAATTTCTTCAATATCAAAAAAGCCTGAAGAACTTGACGTTGGTGCATTTAGCGTACGGCTAGAGCCATGAGTTTGTAATGCTTGCTGAAGTGTTGCAAGTACTGCATCTGGGTCTGATGCCACGAGTTCGGGGTCAATCAGTAAAAAATCGCCTATGTATAACGAACGACCATCAGCCTCATTAAAGTTATCAGGACCGGCAACTAAAAGATCAGCGAATAAATCACCTCTTGGGCTATCTGCCATAGAGCGCAGACCAACACTTGATGTGATTTCGTTTTGCTTACTCGCCGATTTGCTGTAACGGTAACCAAAATCAACAGAGGTAACTATTGAGTCTGTGTAATATGTTGAATCTATACGGAACGCATCTTCAGAGTTCTCAACGGTATCTTGACCAATGTTTACATCACGTAGTACTACATTTGCAGGGTCAAGTAATTGCTCAACCGTAGGCGCATATTCAGCACCTTGTGCAATACCAAAAGTAAGTGCTCCACCTGACAGGTCGTATTCAAAAGGCACACTGTTATCATTACCGCCACCAGCATCTAAAGGTGCATTAGGGTTAATGAAGTTAAGTGTAGTATTAAAGCTTGGTGTTGTTGTATCAGAAGATGACGAAGCAACCTCAGCGCTTACAAACCATTTATCACCTTGCCATTCACCGCCTAGCCTAAAAATATTACTGTCGGTAACACGAGAATTTGTATCACTCGAAAAACGTAAATTTGGATCGTCATCATCATTTGCTAAATTAACTGGGATTACACCGCGTAAAGCCGCTTGAATTGAACCTAAATTAGTTCCACCTAAAGAACCTAGATTAATTGTTTCAAATTCATCAGGAACCGAAATGTCATTCAATGCACTCACACCCGACGCTTGAACACGAGAGCTCTCTTGACGACGTTCCTGATCGTTTACAACCGCATCAAAATAAAACTTAGTATTGTCATTTGGTGCCCACTCAAGCGTACCTACAAAGTTCTTTGTTTCGTATTCGTAGTTATCGTAGTCTTGGACAAAAAATTGAATAGGTAAAAAGTCAAAAGACTGTGCACTGGCTACTCCACTATCAGAGGTTACAATGTTGTCTCTGTCTGCACGAGGGCGAAATGCTGTTACGTCTTGCTCGGCATAACTGCCGCTTACTAAAATACCAAACTCACCAAAGTCGCCTTCCCAGTTATCTGCAAAAGTTCCAGAAAAACGAGGTTGTAAGCCACTATCAGTGCTTAAACTACTATTTTCGCCCTGTACTCTAATTGTGGCTAATTGTTCACCTAGTTGGAGTGGACGTATTGTTTTAAGGTTTATTGTTCCGCCTACTGAGCCTTCAATTGTTTTGGCCTCAGGAGACTTTATAACTTCTAAACTAGAGATAATAGAAGCCGACACATCTTCAAAGCTAATGCCGCTGCGTCCAGAGCCTGAACCCACAGTTGAAACACCATTTATTTCAGTACGGTTTGCATCGGTACCACGAATTTGAACACCCGTACCTACACCAGCCTGACGCGTGATCTGAATACCCGTTACGTTCTCAAGTACTTCAGCTAAATTTTGATCAGGTAACTTACCAATATCCTCTGACTGAATAATTTCTACAAGGCTGTCTGCTGAACGTTTTTCAGCAAGCGCATTAGTTAAAGACTGACGTATACCAGAAACTTCAATTACCTCTAAGTCATCCTTAACATTTTTTGTCTCTTCCTGCGCATGAACAGATAAAGACATATTCATTGCCGTTGCAGAGATAACCGCCAGTGTGATTTTTGATAAATTATGATTCATAGTTTTTTCCTGTGTGTGTGAAACGCTATGCTACTTGTTACTTTTCATACAAAATTGAATTAATGTATTACAAAAGGTTAACTGAATATTTACACTCAAAACCAAAAAGGTCAACCACGCTGTAAGTCAAATATTATAAAATAATTCAAGTTTGTTATTACCAAAAACAAATTCCCCATACCTGACAACTACAAAAAAGTAGGAAAAAAATACAACCACCTGTAAAACATATAGTTTTCAAATCAGGCGTGCAGCACTATAGTAGTAGTTAAATTGTATTTTTAAGTTCATTATTCCGTTATATTATTTAGCTATAAACTGAAAGCTTTTAATTATAAAAGTATAAAAAGCCTTTAAATTGGTTAACCAATTGAAAATCTATTAGACTTTTGGCTAAAATAAAAAGGTACAAAAATAAAACAGACTAATCGCATTTACGCTTATAAAAATGCAAAGGCGTTTTTTTGGCTTACAACAAAGGCTGTAAAAGTTGAATTGAATTTAATCTGCGACCAGTTTAGATGGTTTAGTTTAGAGAAGTCAGTGATAAAGGTATGCACATCCACCTAGATACAAAAAAACCCCAATTAGTTAAACCAATTGGGGGTTTTTATAAGTTACTAACTTTTACAGTTTATAACTTAAACCTAAGAATAAACGTGGGCCGTAATCGTTTACTTCACCTAAGTTATCTTCAACAAAAAAGTCTTGAGATTTAGGAGCACTAAATAAATTAATTGCCTCTGCTTTAACTCTAAAGTGCTTGTTAATTTTGTACGATGCACGCATTTCCCATACGCCTACCGAATCAACATAACGTAAGCGTGTACCATTGCTTGTATAAGGTTGGAAATACTCACTACGGTATTTGTAAATAACCGCAGTATCGAAGCCACCTATTTGGTAATAAAGTTGGCTGCTAAATACATGCTTAGAAAACCCTGGTACAGAACCTGGCTCAACAATGCCTTCTTTAAGCTGAGTTGTATTGCCATCAACGTCTGTTACAAATGTATCACCGTATAGGCTGTCTTCAAATTCAAAATCAGTGTCGGCATAGTTATAACCAAACTTAACACCTATACCATTGTCCCAACGGTATGAGAATGATGTTTCTAGGCCTAAAATCTCACTCTCTTCGTCGTTTGTTACTGAATTTGTAATAGGTAATGAAACGGTTTCCCCCCCTACAACAAAGTCTTCAATAACTGTGCGCTGTTGAAAGCCGCCTTGGAACTGTTTGTAGTATAGGCTTAATGCAAAAATTGAATCTTCATTAGGGTACCACTCAAATGCTGCATCGTAGTTCCATGACATTAGAGGCTGCGTATCTGGGTTACCAGAGCCGTTTACACCCACTAACAAGTCACTAATTGTAGTGGCCGTATCAGATGTGTCTTCTTGAAAAGAGCGGCTATAACCTAAATCAGATGGGTCTGCACGCGACATACCACGGTAAATACCGGCACGTAATAAAATATCTTCGCTGTAATCGACCACTAAGTTAAAGCTAGGTAAGAACTTGGTGTAATCACCGCCCCCTTTTATTTTATCAAGAGTACCTGTGTCTGATTCAACAAGAGAAAGAATCCCTGTATCACTGGTAACAACGTCAAAACTATTTCTAAAACCAATTGATGTGACTTCAGTATCGACAATACGCAAACCAAAGTTACCACGAATGAACTTACCAAACATTTCTGTATCGTAATTAGCCATTAAGTAAGCAGCCGTTGTTTTTTCAGTTACGTCAATGGTTCCTGCGTTTTGGTATTCAACCTCAGGGTATTCAAATACTCCACCCTCATTAGACGCGACAACGGCTTGAGAAAAACACTCATTATCGTAAGTCGCCCATGAAGAGCCTGTCCCTGTGTCTACCACATTGCCATCGCTATCTACATGCGTGATGATATTTCCATCTGACACACTAGACAAAAAGCCTGATTCAGGAAAATCAATTTGACAACCTTGAAGCACATCGAGCGCTTCAGCACCTGAACCTAAAGTAAATTGATTACGAGAGCCGTTACCGTTCGTTCCACCAAATTGTGTAAAGCTAAGCTCTGAGGTACGGACGCCACCTTGAATTGTGGTGAACATACCGCTATCAACTAAATAGTCAAAATCTAAACGAGCAGACACAACTTTGTTATCTCTCACGTTTTCACGGTCAATACGCGTTCTTAAGCTGTCTGTAAAATTAGATATATCTGTTACGTCAAAATCAGTAAGCGTAAAATGTGGGATGTTATCGCCCATATCCCACGAGAAGAAATTACGTCCAGCGGTTCTGCCTCGGTTAGAAATTTGCAGTTCTTCACGCGAGGTTTTTGAATACGCTAAATCTAAATCAATGGTCAGTCTATCATTTACAGTATGTTCGATATTTAAGCCGTAACCACGGTAGTTTTCTTCACGAGAAAATTGCTCACCAGCAGACTCAATACGTTCTTCACCTTCCCAATGTAAAATGCCGCCTACATCGTTAGTGACAAGTGATGGGCCGGTTACACCTGGTGTTGCGCGCTTTTGTAAGAAAATTAAATCATGGCGTGCTTCTCGTTGCGTTCTATCAGAAATTTGGCTATCAAAATTAATATCCCATTCTGCAGACGGCTGGTACTGAAAGGCAAAAAATACCGCGTCACGCTCGTCTGACGTTTCGTTTTGACGAAAGCTTCGGCTGCTGCCAGTCCATGCGTATGGAGTACCATCACTCACGGCTTTGCCTGTGTCAGGGTCAATTTCTGTGTCATAACCTTGGTTATTACTTCCGTTTACTTGATCCTCACAATCACCTGCACTACTGCGGTAAAAACCTTCATTCGTATTTGTTGGATCATTTAAACATGCCCAAAGAGACGAACCTGATGGGCTAGAGCTTCGGTATTCTGCTTCTGGCTGCGAAATATCTTGTCGTTGCACACCAAAAGAAAAGCCAACTGCCTGACCATTATCAAACTCAAACTGGTCAACATAGCTAAATGTGCCACGATAACCTAAATCGCTTTGTAATGAGTTATCTACATTACTCTCGTCAGGGTTGTAGTTAAGTTTAACCTCACCTTGCAAACGCTGCTTGCCATAATCCAATGGGGTAACCGTTTCAAGTGCGATAACACCCGCAACACCACCTTCAATCATCGAAGCATCTTGGGTTTTATAAATAGCTACTTTTTTTACAAGTTCTGATGGAAATTGTGAAAAGTTTACTGAGCGGTCACCGCTACCATTGGTCGCTTCACGGCCGTTTATGTGTGTTGCACTTAAAAATGGGCCTAGGCCGCGAATGGTAATTTCTGTCGCACCGCCATTTTCACGATGCGATGCTGCGCCTGTAATAGACTCTAATGCTTCACCTATCGATAAAGCAGGTAAATCACCAATATCTTCAGATGAAAGACCATCAACAACGGTTGTGGCTTCGCGCTTTATGGCTATTTGATCTTGAATTGTTCTGCGTGTACCTGTAACACTGATGATTTCTACATCAGGCTCGACCTCAGTCGCTTTTGCTTGTTCTTGTTGTGCGTGCGCTGAAAATACACATGAGCTTGCTACACCGGCAATAGCGGCTGTTCGTACCCATTTAGCTACCGGGCTCAGTGCGAATTGACCTGAACGCATTTTATTATTTTTTGAAGACTTCAACGACATTTTATGCTCCGTTGGTTATTGTTGTGTGATTGTTGTGTGTTGACTTGTTATTCATCTGTATAAGTTATGTGACAACTGTTGTTAATATACTCAAGTAACCACGGATGATCAACCAATTTTACAGCCAAAGCATTACCAATTAACATACCAATTTCCACAAACCAGTATTACCAAGGGGTCAGGCGGCTTTATAATGAAAAATAATTAGAAAAGCAAACGCATTTTTCGGTCATATTTTACTCACAGGCATAAAGAAACCCCAAAAAAGGGGCTTTTTAATTAAGAGTGTTTACTTAGGTTAGTCGTTATTAACAACCCATGTTGAGCCAACACCTACATCACTCGCTTGAATGTAGTAAAGCCCTTTTGCACCTGCCACAGCTTGTAAACCTGCTGGGTCGGTTTCAAGTAATGTGCTTGCTGCGAATACATATTCAAGTATTTCTTTACCGTTTGCAGCTGGGTCTTGATCAATAGCGCCATCGGTATCAAATGAGCCGTTACCATTTAGGTTTCTGATTGCAACCCAATCGCCACTTGTATCACCAGATACACGGCTATCCATGTAACCAAAGTTGTTGCTTAATACTGATGTATCATGCTTGATTAAATCACAGTCGTATTCAAAAGCATGGTCGCTATCAAGCGTATTTGGATAGAATAATCCTTGTGTTAAGGCGCTACTTTCAATGGTATCTGCATCAGTTTGATCACCTAAGCCATTAGCAATAAGGTTTCCATAAAAGTTTATGACAAATGCATTTTTAGTTAAGCCATAGAGTACAGGAGCATTATCCACTGTAAGTTCATCACAATCACCCACAGGGGCACGAGAACCTATTTCAGTACTAAACACGATTGGTTGCTGAGAGTTCAAAACAGTGTTGTTAGTTACCGTTAATGTGAAATCACCCGCCGCATCTAATACAGCTTGATTGCCTGAGTTTGGTATACCGCCATCAGCTTGAGAGAATGGATTTGCTGTAAATACAATTCCACCAGCCTCTTTATTACCAGAACGAATACCTGCAATGTAGTTGTTACTAACTGTGTGGCCTAGCGGTGTAATTAGCACACCAGCAGGACGATCGCTAGAGCTTGCAATATCAGTGGTACGAATAATAACGTTGTCTGTCACGTTATTAAAACCACCATCCTCTAGTGAAATCCCGCCATTAGGGTTAACCACAGTGTTACCTTTAATAGTTGCACCCGATGTTTGCACACGCATTAAACGACGACCGGTTACAAAGTTTTCTACTCGATTATATTGAATAGTAAAGTTTGCATTGTCAGCTGCATCTGAACCGGTAGTACTTCCCGCATTAATTAAATGAAGGCTTGAGTTACCAAAATTTGGATTCGCACTGGTGCCACTAAATAAATTGTATTGAACAACATGGTCGCTGCCTGATGAAGCAATTTTAATAACGGAGCCATTTTCAGCATTATCACGATTACTAAATGTATTTCGCTCAATTAGCGCGCCCGTACCTTTGATCATTAACCAGTGGTAAGTCGAATTATTTAACTCGGCTTCATCGCCATCCATAGTATTTTGAGTAAACTCGAAGTTATTCCCTTCAGAATAAATAATTGCACTTTCTTGCGTTTCACAAAATGAGCCTGATTTTGTATCTATATTTTTAAACGTAAGGCCTGTTAGCGCTGCACCTTCTACACCTGAAGCAACGTGAATACATACTTCGCCACTAATAACTGGCGTTTGTTCTTCAACAGCGCGAAGCGTTACACCACTGGTGAGTAAAACTTCATCCATATCAGCGTAAACACCGGTATTAAGGCCAACAACATCACCATCAGCAAGGCCGCCACTTACCGCACTTAGTAGCTCTGTTGGTGAGCTAACAAGTTGGGAATAAATTACCGTCTCTAGTGAGCCACTTACAGAACCCTCAAATTCGTCGTTATCGGTATAAGAAGCACTCACAGATATAATTGCACCCGCATATGCCGCAGGTGAAAACGTATTACTGTTTGTATCGGCTACTTCAACGCCATCGGCAAACCAGCTATAGGTAACATTTGTTTCTTCAATACCATTATTATCTGTTAGTTGTGCTGTTAATTCACCGCTAACTAAGTAAGGTGATGTGCCTATAATTGTAATACTTCCCGCTTCATCAACCGCAACAGCCGATACGGGAATTGTTTTTTCTGATGTATTATCTTCTACAAAACCATTGTCATCTGTATAAGTCACTTGTACCGATACAGCTTGCCCAATTAAAGCAGCCTCTACAATATATTCGCTTTGGGTTGCACCAACTATTTCTTCATCGTCAGCAAACCATTGATAAGTTACTTCGCCAGATACACCATCCATATCAGTAATATCAGCACTAAGCGTATTACCCACTGTGGGTGTGCCACTAATTGCTACATCACCTTGCGCATTAACACGCGCAACAGGCGCAGTGCCAACAGATGTCACTGACTCAGCAAACCCACGATCGTCTTCAAACGATGCTGTAACGGTGATCACGCTATTAAACTGTGCTTCTGTAAGCATGAGTGACGAAAGAACCTCTCCCTCAATTACTACGTCATCCGCCAACCACTCGTATACAACTGTTAAACTATCAAAACCATTTTCGTCTTCAACATTCGCGGTCAGCTCTGACCCGATAAGTGCATCACCTGTTATTGTTACGCTTGCTGGAAATGCAATGGCTGCTACGTCAGAGGTCGGATCTGAAATATGTGACTCGTTAACACCACCATCATCAGTATATTTAGCTTGAGCTGTGATAGCTAAACCAATTTGATCGTCCGTAAGCGTAAACGATGCGCTATTAGCGCCTTCTATTACTTCGTTATCTGCATACCAAAAATAAGAAACAGTTCCTGATATACCATCAGGATCTGACACGTTTGTTGTTAATGTTTGACCGCTTGTGGCTGTTCCTGACAGAGCAATAGAGCCCAGTTCGTTGTCATTGTTGTTTGCGTCAGTGTCACAACCAACTATTGCCGCTGCAATAGCGCATAGTGCAAAGTGTTTTAAATTCATGATGCCTCTATTCTCCATTTTATAGGTTAAATATTTGGCCAGCTATTGTGTGTGTTACCAAATAATCATATTAGTTGTTACCAAATTTACTTTATTTGAAAATAATTTGTTAACCAACTTGGTCATATAACCACAATAGAAATGATATTTCCAGCTTATTTACTGAACTCAATGTACCTTTTTACCTATACAAGGCACATAGGTAACCCACCAACCTATTTAAAGGATGCATAAATGTACAAAAATCAGCATTGACAAAAAAGAAATTTTTACCAATTGGCTTTACAATAATGACACTAAAATACAAATGACTATTTAACTAATGAGCGTATTAATAGAATTGCTAGAACAAGAGATGAGTAATTAGTTGAAAAGGAAAGTAACAGAGAAAAGCTTTCTCTGTTACTAAATAACCGAAGTGAAGGGTATCGAATTAGCTTAGCGCTGAATTATTAAAATAATCAACGGGTTCAATCGAACCTAAAGTAACGGGAACTCGCTGGTGTAAATCGTCAGGAGTTATATCTAAAATTCGAGCGCCTCGCGATGTGGCTTTGCCTCCCGCATTTTCTACGAGCATTGCAAGCGGGTTGGCTTCATATAAAAGCCTAATTTTGCCATTGTCATTACCAACGCGTTTATCCTGCGGATATAAAAATAAGCCACCGCGACATAATATCCGGTGTACATCACCTACCATTGCCGCATTCCATCGGATTGAGCTTTTTTCAAAGCTTTCAGATGTGTAAAGCAACTTGTCAAAGTACACTTGTGTAGGCTCATCCCAGTAACGATAATTTGCCATATTTACGGCAAACTCTCGGCTTTGCGAAGGAATTTGTAGTTGTGGATTAGTGAGTAAATACCCACCATGTGTTGAGTCAAGGGTATAACAGCGTGTTGGCCCACCGGTGGTCATTACGAGCAATGATGAAGGGCCATATAATACATAGCCTGCACACACTTGGCTTACACCCGGTTGGTTAAACTGCTCATCACTGTCAAAAGGTACGTCGTCTCTTGCCAAATAAATAGTAAATATTGTGCCTATTTGACCATTTACATCGATATTAGAAGAGCCATCGAGTGGATCAAAAGCAACAATAAAAGTGCCTTCAGGGTGGCCACCAACCGCATGATCTTCTTCTTCAGAGGCAACGGTTCTTACAGAGCTGTCGTCAAGAAGAATATCTTTAAGTAATTGGTTGGCAATTATGTCTAGTTTTTTTTGAACTTCACCCTGAATGTTTTCATTCATTGTGGAACCCAAAACACCTGCAAGTTCACCTTGACCAACCCTAAACGCAATCTCTTTACTTGTGGCTAAAATAGTACGGATAAGTAAAATTAGATCCGTTCTTACACCATCTTCTTTTAATACTGTATTGAGTCTTTTCATAAGCTATACCGATTTACACAATTAAGATCTTTAAAGCACTGGATAAGTCTTGCTACCATATGCTGCTCAGAGTGACGAAGCCACACGCGTGGGTCATAGTACTTTTTGTTAGGTTTATCATCACCGTTAGGGTTACCAATTTGACCTTGTAGATAGGCCTCGTTGCTGTTGTAGTAATCTAAAATACCGTTCCAACATGCCCACTGCGTATCGGTATCAATATTCATTTTAACTACACCATACGTTAATGACTCTGCAATTTTTTCTTCCTCTGAACCACTGCCACCATGAAACACAAAGTTAATTGAATTACTTGGTAAATTGAATTTTTTAGACACGTAAGCTTGTGAGTCTTTTAAAATAGTAGGCGTAAGGACAACATTTCCTGGTTTATAAACACCATGCACGTTGCCAAAAGAAGCGGCAATGATAAAATTAGGACTAATAGCACTTAAGCGTTCATAAGCGTAAGCAACATCTTCCGGCTGCGTATAAAGCGCTGAGCTATCAAGGTGAGAATTATCAACACCGTCTTCTTCTCCGCCTGTACAACCAAGCTCAATTTCTAGTGTCATCCCTATTTTAGCCATGCGTGCTAAGTAGCGCTCACATATCTCTATGTTCTCTTCTAGCGGCTCTTCAGATAAATCGATCATGTGTGAGCTAAACAACGGCTTACCTGTCAATCTAAAATGCCTTTCACCCTCATCCAACAAACCATCAATCCATGGTAATAATTTTTTGGCTGCGTGATCGGTATGAAGCATAACGGGGATTTCGTAGTGCGCCGCAACACTATGTACATACCTAGCTGCGCTCACCGCACCAAGTACTGCACCTTGTTGTTCTGGTAATGATAGGCCTTTACCACAAAAAAACTGTGCACCACCATTTGAAAGCTGAATAATAACCGGTGACTTCATTTCTTTTGCAGCCTCAAGAGTTGCATTAATTGAGGTTGTGCTAACTACATTTACAGCTGGCAGCGCATACTGGTTAGCACGCGCATGGTTATATATTGCACTTACCTCGTCACCCACTATTACGCCAGGTAAAATAGTTTGAGATAAATCGTTCATTTTAGCGCTCCCTGCTATTTTATTACTTGAATACATGAGTCTGTAATAGCTTGCCAGTTTTCTTGTGCAACCCATTCCTTTTTAGCAACCCATGTACCACCTACAGCAAATACGTTATTTAAAGAAAGATAATCCATTTTGTTACTTTCACTTACCCCACCCGTTGGGCAAAAGCTAACCGTTCTAAATACACTCGATACAGCCGACACAAACGGAGCCCCTCCTGCTAACGATGCAGGAAATAATTTTTGCTCCTCAAAGCCATACTCTAGCGCCATTAGAATATCACCGGTATTTGATACGCCGGGTAAAACAGGAACACCACATTTTGTGAGTGCAGTTAGTAATTTAGGAGATACCGCTGGGGTTACAATAAAATCAGAACCGGCTTCAATTGCTTGCTGTAAAATAGCTTCGTTAATAACGGTACCTGCGCCAACTTT